>DASTWB010000096.1:0-20444 GCA_035758725.1 Gaiellaceae bacterium | reverse complement strand
GACGACATTCCGGTTGGACGGCGCCGGCTCGTTCGCGGAGATGTGGCCGCCGGAGCGGTCGTCACCCCACGGATACGGGGCCGGGCACGGGACCGTCCACGCGGCGGTCGGGCTCCCCGCCGGCGGACACGCCGCCGCCGGGCCGTAGGTGAGCCGGCCGAAGTGGCCGGGATCGCCCATCGCCTTCCAGTCGTCGCAGACGTCGATCGGCCGCTCGTACGTGCCGTTCTCGTTGATGTCGCCGTCGCCGAACCAGAGGTTGCAGTGCTCCTTGACCTTCTCGTAGGCGAAGGCGGGGTTGACACCGCCATTCAGCGAGCGGAAGACGTGCTCCCGCCCGGTGAACATCAGCTTGCTGACCTTCGGGTGGAACAGCGTCGGAACGATGAACGCGGCCGCCTCGCGGTCGTAGCGGAACGGCGCGGCGAGCGCCGTGCGGAGGGTGTCGGCGATCCAGAAGCCGGCCTCCTGGTTGCGCGGCTCGTCGAGGATCGCGAGCGACCCGCTCTGCCACGAGAGTGACGAGTAGTCCGCATCCTCGGCGTCGAAGCCGTTGTACGCACCGTCGGCGACGAACGTCTCGATCCACGTCTTCGTCCCCGGGACCCGCATCCACGAACCGTTGTCCTGCGCGCCCGCAGCGAGCTCGCCGGGCCGGTTCGGGTTGAAGGTCATCTGGTAGAAGTGGAGCGTGTTGAGTCCCTTGTTGATGGACTCCAGCCGCTCCGGGATCCGCTTCGTCACCGCCTGACAAACCGCCAGGCGCGCAGGCGTCAGCCCGTGGATGGCGCACTGCGCCGAGTCGTCGACGAAGTTGCCGTTCGAACGCATCACGCCGCCGTCGCTCGTCTCGAGGAACCGCTTCCAGTCGGCGGGATGCGTGACGATGGAGTGCTGGTCGGGATGGATGCCGTGCGGCTGCAGGGCATCCGCGTCGTCGTAGGTCATGTCGGTGAACGACGCGCCTGCGTCGGTCGACAGGAGCACGGCCCGGCCGTTCGAGGTGCCCGCGGCGGCCTCGCCGTACACGTTCGCGCCGATCACGTAGACGGTGTCCGGGTCGTGCGCGGAACCGTCGGCCTTCCTCGGAACGTACACGTAGTTGTCGTAGTTGCACTGCGGGTCGCAGTACCCGCCGCTCGTGGTGTTCGTGAGGTTGGTGAACGTCGGCGCGCCGCTGCGGACGCTGTCGCTCCGGTAGACCCTCGAGCTGAGGGAGCCACCGCCGCCGACGCCGACGTACATGCGTGTGTCACCGTTCGGCAACGCCACGACGTCGAACTCCGCCCGCTCGACGCCCGCACCCGAGGCGGGGTCGATCGGCGCGGCGAGCGGCGCGAAGATCTGCGTCCACGTGCCGGGGTCGCCGTTGGAGTTCGAGCGCCAAATGCCCTTCGCGAGGAAGGACGCGTACACGGTGTTGGGATCGACCGGGTCGATGTGCACGCGGCGGGCGCCTCGCGGCGAGCACGGCGTCTGACCGAGGAAGACCTGCGTCGGCGTGCTCGCCGTGCAGTTCGTGGCGTTCCCCTGGCTCACGAGGGAGAACGTCGCGCCGCCGTCGGTCGAGCGGTACAGCCCGAAGTGCGGAGCGCCGGGGATGTTGAGACCTCGGTCGACGCCGGTGCAGCAGGTGCTGCTGATGCCGCGGGAGCCCTGAGCTCCCGAGCCGACGAAGATCGTGGACGAGTCGCCGGGCTTGACCTCGATCGAGCCGATGCCGCGGCCGCTGAAGTACTGGCTGCCGAGAGGCCCGCTCCAGTGGTCGCCGCCGTCCTTCGACTTGTAGAGGCCGACGCCGGCGATGCAGCCGCTCCGACAGATGTTGGGCTCACCGGTTCCGGCGTAGATGACGTTGCTCGTCGGGTCGTTGGGGTCGAGCTCGAGCGCGGCCGTGTTGTTGTGCTCGAACCCGGGCGAAAGGAACTCCCATTTCGGCTCCGGCGCGAACGCGTCGTCCGTCCGCCAGATGCCACCGCCGGCGTTCGCGATCCAGTAGCGGCAGCTCGCCGGACCGCAGTTCGGGTCGATGACGCTGTGCGAGGTCCGGCCGGCCGCGACGTACTCGTTGGGTACGTAGACGTACCGGTTGCGGTACTGGTTGAGGGGGTAGACCGCGTTGTCGGGCCCGAGGTTCGACCATTGACCGTGGTCCCCGAGCTTTCCGGCCGAGTTCCCGCGCGACTTGAGCGTCTTCCAGTCCTGACGGCTGCCTGTGATCGCGGCGAGCGGGATGTCGGTGCCGGGCGAGGCGTGCATGTACCACTCCAGCGCGCCGTCTCCAGCCCCCTCGGTGCCCTCCCCGACGCCCTCTTCACGCTGCGGCTCGGCCGGCGAGAATCGTGCCGAAGGCGCGAGCTTCTCCTTGAGCGCCGGCGAGATCACGCCCTCCTCTGCGAGGCGCGACTCGGCGGTCGCCTCCGTCGATGAGCTGTCCATGAACACTGCGGCGACGAGTGCCGCTGCGGCCAGCGCCGCGACGGCGGCGACGCCTAGGGCCAGCCGGCGCCGCCGTACACGGCGGTGCCGGTTCGGATCTTTCTCTGACATGCCTCTCCTCCCCTGCGGACTCCCCGCTCCTCGGCGGGCTCGAAGGCGTCGGAGGACGCCCGCTTCCTCGGCGAGGCTTCGCTCCAGCCGGTGGACGAGCTCTGCGTTCAGGCTTCGCCCGGACCGCGAAGCCGCGTCCTTGAGCTGCTCTCGAAGATGCACAGGCATCCGGAGCAGAAAGCGATAGACCTCCCCTGCCACGTTGGCGCGGTGATATTCCACGATTTAGGGCGCAATATCAAGTTTTCTTTGGGCCTCTCGCGCGTACGCGAAAAGGAGAGGGCCGCCCGAAGGCGGCCCTCGTTGGATCCCGGTCTAGTCGCCCGGACAGGGTGTGACGGCGAAGAGGTGGTCCGTCGACCTCGGGTGATCCTGGCCGGACGCGTGACCGGACGCCTGGAAGACGTCCGTGAACGCATCCGACTGCTCACACGCGGGATTGCGACCCTGCTGCATCCGCGACGACCGTCCGTTGCGGGCGTCCGTCCACATCGCCCACGCGCGATTCTTGTGGTCGATGAAGACGTTCTCGTAATCGCCGCAGAAGATCCCCGCCCGGAAGCAGTAGTCCCAGTTGTAGCCCGTGTCGGAGATCCCGAAGTTGTCGAACGGGAACACCGTCTGGTTGGGGAACGGCGTGTTCGGCGGGTTCACCGGAGCCGTCGGCTGCGTGATCGTCCCGGCCGTGGGCGCCACGCATTCGGTGGAGTCCGCGTGATCCGCGTCGCAGTTCCCGCCCCAGTACCACAGGAGGTAGTTGCCGGGTCGCGTCCGGCTCGTCGGCCACTCGTGCGCCGTCGAGTCGCGATCGAGCCGGCGGTCCTGCCAGGTGACGACCACGTCGCCCTTCGAGCTGATGTCGATCCACGGGTAGAACTGGTCGTTGCCTGTGTGCACGCCGGTCGGGCAGGCCGTCGGGCCCGTGAACGCGCACGTCCGGTCGGCCGGCTGGCTCGACGGATCGTCGTTGACGCGGGTCGGGCCGCGCCAGGTCACACCGCCGTCAGTCGACTTGAAGAGCTGGACGTCGGTGTTCGTCGAGACGCGCGTCCCGTTCCGGTTGTCGGCGATCACGAGGTACAGATCGTCGGCGAAGTCACCGCCGCGCTTGTCAACCGTGATGGCGCCGCGTGCGTTCAGACGGAAGCAGCTGTTCGTGATGACCGGTCGGCCGCTCTGCTGGCCGCGGGCCGTGCAGTCTGGCCGCCCGCCGGCGGCACCGGAGCGCGGATAGTTGACGTCGAACACCGAGGTCACGAAGAGCGGGGCCGACCAGGTCGCTCCGCCGTCCGTCGACTTCACGACGAGGTACTGGTTCTCGTCCGGCGTGTTGAAGTTCTCGAACGTCACGTAGACCACGCCGGTCTTCGGTTGGACGACGGGCTGCGAGCCCTGGTTGTCGTCGCACGCGTTGGGGCCGAGCGGCCCGATCCCCACGCAGAACGCGGCAGCACCGCTGATCGGCTGCGGCCGCGACCACGAGCGTGCGTAGTCGTCCGAATGGCTCTCCCAGATGCGGGTCTCGCAGGGCGCCACGCCCGTCGCGCAACCACTCGTGTCGAAGCGAGTCCACGTCACGTACAGCCGGTCCGGGCTGATGCGCGACATGGGACAGCCGGCGGCGCCGGCCGGAATCGGCGTCCGCGTCGTCGGCGTGTAGCACTGCGGCGCCACGCCGGCCGGCCGCGGCCCGGCGTCGTTGTACTCCTTGTCGTCGAAGGCGATGTCGCCGTTGAGGACGCCCGGCGTCGGGTCCTGGTTGAACGTCACCGTGCCGTCACCGGGCTGGCGCGGGTCCCCTGCTCCTCCGCATGCGACCGACTCGGTCTGGCCGGCAGGCGGGGCCAGCGGCACGCACGGCCGGGTCCAGGTGAAGCCGCCGTTCGTCGAGCGGCTCGTCCAGATCCCGTTCGTGTCGTCCGTCCGGTTGAAGTTGATGTCGGTCCAGTAGACGACGCCGTTCCGATCGTGGATCACGGCCGGGTCGCCGCCGCCGTCGAGGTTGTCCCCGCTCGGCAGCGACGGGAACGGAATCCACCCGTCGTACCAGCTCGCTCCCCTGTCGGTCGACGCATAGAAGCCCGAGCTCGCCCAACCGATGCGATAGTCGTTGGCTCCCCCGACCACGTTCCGAGAGTTTCTCGGGTTGACCGAGATCGACATCTCGTCCTGCGGGAGGCACGAGTAATCCTGGTTCATGCGGATGTCGTCGCCCCGGTCGGAGATCCGCTCGACCTCGTCCTTGTCGAGCTGGCGCAGCGGGCGCTCGTGGCGTTCGAGCCCCGCCTGGGGACACTCGGTCAGATCGGTTCCGAAGTCGACGTCACGCAGATCGGCCGCACCTGACCGGTCTGCGCGGACGCCGTCCTCTCCTCGTGCTCCCGAAGCCGTCCCCGCCCACAGGACGAGGAAGCTCGCGAGAGCCACGAGCAGCAATGCTCCAGCAGCTCTCTTCACGCTCTCCCCCTTTCGGTTGCCGCGTTCGCTCATCGCCGCAGCCGGAAGCCGCGCGACTATACGACGGGTCGACGAGATTTGCAACAAGACGCACGACTGCCGCGTCGTCGAATATGACAACCGATATCGCGGCCGCCTCGCTTGGTCGGAGGCATACTTTCCGCCGTGAAAGCGTTGATCGCATCGCTTGCAGCGGGTCTCCTGCTCGTCCAGGCCGGCGCGGCCGCAGACGAGTCCGCGTCGCGCACGGCGAGGCTCCGGGTCCTCCAGACGCCGCTGCTCTCGCTCAGCGGCTCGCGGTTCCTCCCGGGCGAGCGGGTGCGCGTGACGGTCGTCTCCGTCCGGAAGCACTCGAAGCGCGTGACCGCGACGAGGCGGGGCGCGTTCGTCGTCCGCTTCGACTTCGTGCCCGACCGCTGCCTCGGCGCCACCATCGTGGCCGTGGGCAACCGGGGATCGAGGGCGCAGGCGAAGCTCCCGATGCCCGTCTGCCCGCCCGGCCTCTAGGCGAGCGGAAGGGCCGCCCAGAGGCGGCCCTTCCGGTGCGTCCGTGGCCTAGTCGCCGAGGATCAGGCGATAGGCGCCGCGACCGTGCGTCGCGGCGTAGATGACGCGCTTCGAGGTGCCGCGGACGGGTGCCTGCGACAGCTCGTAGATCGCGACCTTCGGCAGGCCGCGGCTCGCGTCGACCCAGGCCGTCCCGCCCGCCGGGAGCCGGAGCACGCCCCAGTCGTACGAGGCGTACAGGTCGCCGGTCGGGGCGTCGACCTCCACGTCCGTGATCGGCAGGTCGCCCAGGTTGTGGCTCAGGTCGGTCCACGTCGCCGTCCCAGTCGCCGGGTCGTAAACGGCCTTGAACACGTGCCCGGGCTGGCCCGGGGTGTAGGCCTCGTAGCCGGAGAACGAGATGAACGCCGTGTTCCCGGTCGGATCACGCGGGTCGACGGAGATCCCGCTCGGGAATCGCCGGGGCTGCGCCGGGGTGTCGACGCGGGTGAAGACGACCTCCGTCTGCCGCTCGTTCATGCCGGTGCCGCAGCAGTCGGGCTCCTCGACCTGCGTCGCGGGGTTGTTCGAGTCGGCGTTCCTCGCCACGAAGATGCGGCCGCGTCGCGTACCGGCCCAGACCGTGTCGGCGTTCGTCCTCGCCCGCTCGATCGCGACGACGTAGCCCGTCCCCTTGTCGGCGGCCGTGCCCGTGATCAGGCTGCCCTGGCCGAGCTTCTCCCAGTCGCCGCACCCGGAGTCGACGCCGGTGTTGAGCGCATCGCTCCGAGACCCGCCGAGGACGTTGCAGTGGTTCTCGAGGAAGTCCTTGTCCCCACCCGCGTTCTGCGTCCGCCAGACGCTCTCGGAGCCCGCGAACGCGGTCTTCGAGACGACCGGATCGGCCGTGAACGGGATGTAGAACCCCGACGCCTCGGGCGAGAAGAGGATCGGGTCGAAGATCCACGACCACCACTGCGGGTCGTTCCCGCGGAAGTTCACGTCGCCCTGCTGGGCGAAGTACGTGTGGTAGCGGATGTTCCCCTGGGTCGCGTCGATACCGGACTGGCCGCCGTCGCCCGACACGAAGTTCAGCCACGCTCCGGTGCCGCTGTAGCCGAGCGTGCCGTTGTCCTGCGTGCCGCCAATGACCTCGCCCAGCGGGTCGCTGGGGTTCGGCGTGAGGTCCTGGAACTGCACCGTCCTGAGGCCGACGTTCATCGGGACCAGGTCGGTGGGAATGGACGATAGGAACATCTGGCATTCGGTCAGGTCGAGCCCGGAGAGGTTGCGGTCGGCCTCCGAGCAGTCGGACGAGTCGTTTACGTAGGTACCGCTCGTTCGGACGATGCCGCCGTCGCTCCCGATGAACAGGATGTTCGGGTTCGTCGGGTGGAACGCGAGCGTCTGGACGTCCGGATGGTTCGCCTCGAACGGATCCTTCGCCTCACCGGACATGTCGGTGAAGAGCACGCCGGCGTTCCGGGAGAGCATCACGTTCCGGCCGTTGGACTTGTCCGCGCCGGCGTAGGGCGGGAGCTCGCCGTACTGCGTCTGGCCGCCGATCATGACGACGTCAGGGTCTGTCGGAGAGACGACGATCGGCATGTCGTACGAGCACTGTGCTCCGCAGACGTCGAACGAGCTGAACCCCGGATTCCCGCGGATCTTGCTCGAGAGCATCTTGAACACGGGCTTCTTGACGCGGGCGTCGTCGGTCCGCAGGACCCGCGATGCGTCCTCGAACTGCCCGTCGCCGTTTGCGTCGCGCTCGTTCCGGCCGTCGTGGATGTACAGCCGCGTCTTGTCGTTCGGGAGCTTCGCGGCCGCGACCTCGTAGCGGATTCCGAAGCCCAGGTCGTCCGCGCCGGCGCCCTTGTAGATCCTCGCGATGTTCGCGCCGTTGCCCGTCGCCCGGAAGACGCCGTAGTCGAACATCGTGAAATAGAACGTCGTGGGATCCACCGGGTCGTACTCGATGTCGCTGACGCCGCCCCGGTAGAAGTCGTTGCCGGTGGGGGACGTCGGGTCGACCGGATCCTGCGCGAGGTTGAACCGGAGGGCGAACGTCTGACCCCCGTCGGTCGACTCGTAGAGACCCAAGGTCGGGGCGCCGGGCGGCGTGAAGCGACCGCCGGAGACGCCGGAGAGCGAATGCCGCGCAACCGCAGTGCCGATGAAGATGTGCTGGGGGTCCTGCGGGTCGATCGCGATCTCGCCGATCGCGCGGTCCTTGGACACGGCGAAGCTGCCGGGCACGAGCTGCCAGTGATCTCCGCGGTCCGTCGACTTGTAGAGACCGAGACCGGCCTCGCTGTCGCCGGAGCCGCTGGGCTCGCCGGTCCCGACGTAGATCGTTTTTCCGGTCGCGTCGTGCGGATCGATCAGAAGCGCACCGATCGACGTCGTGGGCAGGCCCTCGTCGAGCGGCGTCCACTCCGGCTGCGATACCAACGCGTTGTCGGTTCGCCAGACCCCGCCGCCCGCCGCGCCGATGTAGAGGCGGCAGACCGACGCGGTGCAGGTCGGGTCGACCGCGATCGCCGTCATACGGCCGGACCACTGCGTCGGCTGGCCGTTGTTCTGCGTCGCCTCCTGGGCGACGTTCATGGTGAACGGTCCAACCTCCTCCCAGGCGCCGGCGGCGAGCGCGGCGCCGGTCGAGTCGAGGCGCTTCATGGCGGAGAGAGCGCGCTGAAGCTGCGCGACCCCAACCGTCGTATGCGGATACGCGAGGTCCTCGTACGCCTCCTCCGCGACTCCAATGCCTTCGCGAGGGGCTTCGCGACCGGGCGCCGTCTTCTCGCGGGCGACCGGAATCGGGACACCACGCGCCCGGTTGCCGCCGTACACATAGTCGAGCGCTTCCTGGCCGAGGGATTCGCCGGCTTCGGCCTGGGCCTCCGCCTGCGCCGCAGGCTTCAGCGCGACGGCCGCGGCCAGCGCTGCCGCAAACGCGAGAACGAGCGCGACCGTCAGCAGGCCGAACGTCTTCTTTCGCATGTCTCTCCCCCTGTCTCCGAATGGGCGGTTTCGGCACGGGACGACGTGATATCGCGCCGATAGAGGTTTATTTATCTAGATTCGGAGACTAGAAGTCAAGACGGTGCGGGCCGCGTCAGGACGAGGCCGCGGCCGAAAGGCGCGCTGCCTGTTTCCGGGCGAGCGCGACGGCGTCGGCCAGCGCGAGCTTCCCGGCGAAGCCGTTCGCCTCGACGGACGCCACGGCGTTGTCCTCCCGCCATGCGACCAGGAAGAACGCCACCCGCGTGGCACCCGCCCCCTGCACCAGCGTCCTCGCCAGCGACTCGTCGCCGAGGGCAGGCGAATCGGCCTGCGACCACGGGACGTCGCCGTCGGCCAGGTCGTCCTGCAGGGCCTGCCACTCGTCCTCGGCGCCGCCGGTCGTGTCGAACGCGTCCACGAGCGACGAGACCACGAGCGGCCCCCTCGTCTCGGTCGTCCCGGGACGCCGGTATCTCGCCTTCCACCCGCCGAGGCGGCCGAAGCGGTCGACCCCCTTGCGGCGCTGCCCCGGGACGTCGGCGATCCCCTGCCGCCCCTCGTCGAAGCGGAGGAACACGCGAGAGAGGTCGTCGGGCTGGAGCACCGCCCGCGGAAGCTCGTTGGGCTCGACGGTCGCCTTCTCGTCCCCGCCGCCACCGGCGCTGCAGCCCGCCAGGATCAGGCCGGCGGTGAGGAGCGCGAGCGCCCGCATCGCGCGAGCGTAGAGGAAACGAGCGAGGCCGCCCGCAGGCGGCCTCGCTCGTGTTGCGTCCTCTCGCTAGTTGACCGTCAGGCTGTACGGCGCGTAGTCGGAGATCGACTCCGTCGACTCGTCGTACATGACGATCGCGGCCACGACGTCCGCGTTGTTGCCCTCGCCCAGCAGCGCGGCGAGCTGGCGCTGGTTGAGCGTCGCGTCGAAGTTGCCGTTCAGGTGCAGCGTAGCGATCCGAACCGGGCTCGTCCCGAGCTCCTTGTAGGCGAGGAGCTGGACCGTGAAGCCCTCGACCGGGATCGGCCGGGCCTGCGTGGCCGACATCCAGCCCGTCAGGCTCGAACCGTCCGACAGCGGCTGCGCGCCGAGGGTCAGGTCGTCGAGCCAGAAGCCGGGCGGGATCGGGAGCCCGTTGCCCTGCGTGTTCGGGTCGGTCATGTTGCGGAACGAGACGAGGATCGTCTGGCCCGTGTAGGCCGACAGGTTGCACGTCTCGGCCTTCCACCCCGCCGAGTCACCCGTGAAGCCGGGGAAGTGCGCCCGGATGTTGGGGACCGCCGGGTAGGTGGCCGGATCCTCGGCCGGGGTCGGCCGGCTGTCGGTGCAGCGCACGCTCGTGTACGTCGCACCGCCGTTGGTCGACACCTGGACGAACGTGAAGTCCCAGGCGTCCTCGGTGTTCCACTGCGCGTTGAACCGCAGGTTCGGGTCCGCCGCCGGGACCGTCACCGAGCGGACGATCGCCCGGTCGAGCAGGTCGCCGGTGCCCGAGTACAGCGCGGGGTTGCCCGCATGGCCGGGCGGGTTTGCGTCGACCGTCCACTCGATCGGCTTCGCCGGCAGCACGCTCGCGCCGTTGAACGTGAGCGACTTGATGTCGTTCAGCTTCAGCGGGTTGCCCGCGGCGTCCTTCAGCTTCAGGTAGTCGGACCCGTTGGGCGGAGCGCCCGGCTCAGAGAACGCGTCGGGGTTGTCCCAGTTGACCGCCGCGTGCAGCGTCGGAGTCTGGAACCGCCATGCCGGCGCGCCGCGGAGCTGGCGACCCTGGTCGAGCAGGCCGTCGATCGCGACCATCATCGCCCAGTCGTGGATCGTTCCCTGCGCCGACCTCTCGGCGTGGAAGGCCTCCAGCGTGTCCTGCAGGCCGTCGAGGCCGTTCGCGTCCTCGTTGTGGAGCGCGGACATGAACGACGTGCCGTACAGGCCGTGCAGGTACTCCATCAGCGTGTAGGCGGCGCCGTAGTCGCAGAGGATCTCGTCGTCACCCTGGTCGCCCCAGAGCGTCAGCGAGTTCTCCGGCCCACCGTTGCGGCCGATCGGGTTCGCGTCGGTGACGATGCCCAGGTTGCCGAGGAAGCACTGGGTGTGCGAGTCGAAGCCGATCTCGGTGACGGGCTTGGCGGGATCGCCGTACCCGGTCAGCGTGATCGCCCAGTCGGAGAGACCCTCGTTCACCCAGCTCTGCTCACCCGGGCTCGCGTAGGACTCCAGCAGGTGCTGGTACTCGTGCGCGAAGACGCCCTCGTACAGGAACGGCCGCGCGGGCGCGCTCGTGCAGAGGTTCGCGGACGGCTCGTGCGTCGGCGACGCTCCCGTCCTGTGCAGCCAGTCGAACGCATCGATGGTCATGATGTTGCGGTCGAACAGGGTGTTCAGCTGGGACGAGAAGAACCCGGCGATGTACGAGAAGCCCTGCGTGTTGTTGAGGTCCATGAAGTTGTCGTCGCGGACGTTGTCGATCAGCACGACCGTGTTGCCGCCGTCGCCGCCCGGATGGAACGGAGCGCCGAGCAGCGCGTTCGTGCCGTTGCGGTTCGGTGCGACGCTGAACGCCGCAGACTCCTTCGGCAGGATGTTGTCGTCGAACTCGTCGATCAGGTAGTTGACCTGCGCGTCCGTGATCGTCGTCCGAGCGCCGTTCCGGCAGTCGCCGGGCTGGAAGTCGGTACCGACGGAGCGGACGCCGGCGAAGGTCCGGTCCTCGCTTGCGACCCAGACCTCGATGTTGTCGCCCATTCCCCGAAGCGTGTACGTCTTGCGGTAGAACGCCCCGTTGACGTCGTCGAGCCCGACCCAGTTGCGGGTCTCGCCGACGACGGGCGTGTGCGAAGCAAGGCGGAGGCGGGCGCTCTTGTTCGTCCGCCGCAGCACGCGCTTCCGGAGCTTGGCGATCTGGCTCGGCTTGATCAGCCGCTTGCCGAGCCGCACCGGATAGCTCCGTTGCGACGGAGTCAAGTGGAGCGTGCCGTTGCCTGCCTTCGTCTTGCCGAGCTTCGCCCAGAAGACCTCACTGTTGCCACCCGCGGCACCGGAGGCGCCGAAGGTGACGGCGCCGAGCGCCGTGAGCGTCACGACGGCCATCGCCGCCGCGCGCCATCCGGCTCGGCGACGGTCAGCCCGTCTCGTGCGTCGTAGCAATGTTCCCCTCCCCAATTCGAGTTGCGCCGCGTCCCCGCCGGCGCCTCAGACGGTCAATGATGCGATATCGCGGAATCGATGTCAACGCCCGGAGGCGCCTACGATCAGCCGCCGGGCTGCAGCACGCCGTTGACGCGGAGCGCGTACGGCGCCGAGTCAGTGACGGTCTCGGTCGGCTCGTCGAAGATGACGATCGCGCCGACGCTTTCGGCCCGTTCGTCGAGAAGCTCCCGCAGGAACCGGCCGGAGAGGAACGCGTCGTGGCGGGAGTCGAGCGGGATCCGGACGACGTCCGACTTCTTCCCGTGCTCCCGGCGGGTGACCAGCTGGAGCGTGAAGCCGTGGACCGCCGCCGGGTGGACCTGTGCCGGCGAGAGCCAGCCGGAGAGCGAGGAGCCGTCCGCGACCGCAGCGCCGCCCAGCGCGACGTTCCGCAGCCAGAAGCCCGGTGGGATCGTCGCAGCCGGGTCGTCGGGGTCGCCGGCCACCGAGCCGTCCGTGACGTTCCTGAAGGCGACGTGGACGGACTTCCCGGCGAACGCCGCGAGGTCGCAGGATTCCGAGCGCCACCCGCCTGAGTACGCCGTGTAGCCCGGCAGGTTCTCCGCCATCACCGGACGCGCGTGCGGGCTCGCGTCCGTGCGCGAGCTCGTGCACGCGACGCTCGTGTAGGAGTAGCCGCCGTCCGTCGAGACCTGCACGAACGTGAAGTCCCAGCCGCCCGTCGGGTCCTCCTCGAGGTTCCACTGCGCCTGGAAGGAGAGCTGGGCCCCGCCGGCCGGGACCGTCAGCGGCCTGACGATCGTCCGGTCGAGCCCGTTGCCGGCGCCCGAGTAGAGCGCGGCGGGGCCGCCGTTCGGCGGTGTCCGGTCGACCCACCACTCGACCGGCCGTCCGGGAATCGCGGTCGCACCGTCGAAGGTCAGCGAGCGGATCTCCCTGGGGCGAAGGGCACGGCCGCCTCCGTCCCGGAGCAGGACGTAGTCCGCCCCGTTCGGTGCGGCGCCGCGCGCGGCGTAGGCGCGCGGGTTGTCCCAGTTGACCGACGAAGCGAGGCTCGCCGTCCAGTCGTGGAGCGCCCGCTCGGCGCTCCCGCGCCGGCCCAGCGCCTCGTCGACGCCGGCGAGGCCGTTCGCATCACCGCGGTGCAGCGCGGTCATCAGCCTCCGGCCGTAGCGGTGGCGGAGATAGTCCATGAAGGAGTACGCCGCGCCGTAGTCGCAGTTGATGTCGGCGCTGTCGCCCCAGAGCGTCAGCGAGTTCTCCGGGCCTCCGGGCGAGTCGGGGAGGTTCCCGAGGAAGCACTGCATGTGCTTGTCGTAGCCGATCTCGGTCACCGGCCGGTCGGGATCGGCGTAGCCGGTGAGGCTGCGCGCCCAGTCCGCGAGACCCTCGTTGAGCCACGTCGCCTCGTCCGGATCCGCGTGGTGCTCGAGGAGGTGCTGGAACTCGTGCGCAAAGACGCCTTCGATCAGGTGCGGCCACGCAGGCGAGTTCGTGCAGGGATCGGCTGCCGGCTCGTGCGGTGGGCGGCGACCGGTGCGGTGGAGCCAGTCGTACGCGTCGATCGTCATCAGGTTCCGGTCGAACAGGTCGTCCAGCTGCGAGACATAGAGGCCGACGCCGTAGGCGAGCTCGTGCCGGTTGTTCAGATCGAAGAACGCTTCGTCGCGGATGTTGTCGACGAGGACGACCACCTTGTCCCCCGCGCCCTGCGCATGGAAGGGCGGGCCCAGGAGCGCGTTCGTCCCGTCCCGTGAGGGCATGACGCTGAAGACGGAGGACTCCCGCGGGTAGATGACCCTGTCGAACGCGCGGACGAGGTCGCGAACCTGGTCGTCGCCGACCCGCGTTCGTGCACCGTTTCGACAGTCTCCCGGGAGGAAGCCCAGATCGCCGGCGACCCAGACCTCGATGTGCCTGCCGGCGCCCCTGAAGAAGTAGGGCTTGGGGTAGATCGCGCCGTGGGCCGTGTCCAGCCCGACCCAGAAGCGCAGCTCGCCCGGGGCGGGCTCGTGGCTCAGCAGCCGGATTCTCGAGCGCTGTCTCTTCGGCCGGAGCCGGGCCCCACGCAGCTGCAGCGAGCTCCGTACCGACTGCGGCACGTGGAGCGCGGCCCCGCCGTCGCCTCGCCCGGAGACCGTTGCCTCGCGGCCGTCGCTCGCGGCGAGCGCGGTCGACCCCGCGACCCCCGAGAGGAGGGCGAGAAGCGCTGCGGCGATGGTGAGCGGTCGTCGATTCGGCAACGGTCGTCCCCGGCGATGCGGTGATTGGGATCCCGCCGCATGGGGCGGCCAGGGACGAGACCCGCTTGCCCAGGTTTCGGCGTTCGGCGACGGGCCGATCGACCCTAGGACGAGGGATTCCTACGTCTGCTGCTCGTGCGGCTTCGCCATCGCCCGGTAGTCGAGCGCCTGGTCGAGGATCTCGTCCGAGACCCCCGCCTCGCGGGCGACGTCGCGCAGCGAGCGGCCCGTCGCGGCGGCCGTCTTCACGATCTCCGAAGCCTTGTCGTACCCGATGTGGGGGTTGAGCGCGGTGGCCGCGGACAGTGTCAGCTCGGCGTAGCGCTCGCAGTTCTCGCGATTCGCCTCGATCCCGTCCACGCACTTCTCCGCGAAGACGCGGGAGGCGGCGGAGAGCAGGCGGATCGACTCGAGGAGGTTGCGGGCGAGCAGCGGGACGAAGACGTTCAGCTCGAAGTGGCCCTGCATCCCGCCGACCGTGATCGCCGCGTCGTTCCCGATCACCTGCGCGGAGACCTGGGTCACGACCTCCGGGATGACCGGGTTGACCTTCCCCGGCATGATCGAGCTGCCCTTCTGGAGCTCGGGGAGCATGATCTCGCCCAAGCCGGCGCGGGGGCCCGACCCGAGGAGGCGCAGATCGTTCGCGATCTTCGTCAACGAGACGGCCAGCGTCTTCAGCGCACCCGAGGCCTCGACCAGCGAGTCACGGGCGGCCTGCGACTCGAACGGGTCGGCCGGCGCCGAGATCGGGAGGCCCGTGTCGCCGCCGAGGATCGTCCGCACCCGCTCCGCGAACTCGGGATGCGTGTTCAGCCCGGTGCCGACGGCGGTGCCGCCGAGGGGGATCTGCCCCACGCGCGGCAGGACGCCATCGACGCGAGCCATGCCCTGGCGGATCTGGGCGGCATAGCCGGCGAACTCCTGGCCGAGCGTCATCGGGACGGCGTCCATGAGGTGCGTCCGGCCGGACTTGACCACGTCGTCGAACTCCTCCGCCTTCAGCGCGAGCGCCGAGGCGAGCCGGTCGAGAGCGGGAAGCAGGTCATGCGTCAGCTGCTCCAGGGCCGCGAGGTGGACGGCCGAGGGGAAGACGTCGTTCGACGACTGGCCCATGTTCACGTCGTCGTTCGCGTGGACGTCGTCGCCCGCGAGCGTGGCGAGGACCTCGTTCGCGTTCGTATTCGACGACGTGCCGGAGCCGGTCTGGAAGACGTCGATCGGAAACTGGTCGTCGAGCTCGCCCGAGACGACTCGCTCGGCCGCGGCGGCGATGCGCTCGGCCTTGTCGGGATCGAGGAGGCCGAGCTCCGCGTTCACGCGGGCCGCGGCGCCCTTGATCCGCCCCAGCCAGTGTGCGACCGAGGCCGGGATCGGCTCGCCGGAGACCGTGAAGTTCGCGACCGCCTTGCGCGTCTCGTCGCCCCAGAGCTCGGTCGTGGTCTCGACGTCGGCCACGGGAAAGAGTCTAGTCCGGCCGGCCCGGTGCCCTGGCACCGGTGGCGCGTCAGACGACGCGGAGGCTGCGCCGCTCGATCGGGCGCTCACGGATCAGCCGGCGAGCAAGATCGGTCAGGTCGTCCACTCGCGCCCAGCCGACGTACGAGCAGCGCGGGCACTCGCCGGGATCCAGGTGGCGGACGTCGCCGGCGACGCTACGCCGGGCTCCACAGGAGAGGCACTCGATTCGCACCTTGTCCACGCTGGTCGGATTCGGCACGAGTGCCAGTTGGCTGCTCCCTCGTTCGAGGGACGACGAGGGAAGCCCCTCCAGATGGCTAGCCCGCCGTGGGGGAACGGGAATCCGCCGCCGACCCGGCTTCCAACAGTCGCGGAAAGTCGTGAGACGTTCCGCGAAGCGCTAGTCGGTCGAGTACTTCGGCTGGACTTTCTCGCCCCGAATCTGTGCGATGGCGTTGTTGGCAGCGATGGCCGCCTCGCCCATCCCGACCGTGATGAGCGTGATCTTCCCGGGGTAGCCGGCGACGTCGCCGGCCGCGTAGACCCCCGGCATCGACGTCGCGCAGGACATCGGGTCGATCCTGATCTGCCGCTTGCCCTCGAGCTCGACGCCCCATTCGGCGATCGAGCCGAGATGGGAGACGAATCCGAGCAGCGTGATCAGCGCCTGGCAGTCGTAGCGCTCCGACTCGCCCGTCGCGGTGTTCTCGATCGTCACCGCTTCGATGCTGCCGTCCCCGTGTACCTCGCGCACCTCGTGAGGGGTGAGGATCCGGACGGCGCCCTCGGATTCCAGCCGCCGGGCCTCGTTCACGGACGACTCCAGCGCGCGGAACCGGTCGCGCCGGTGAACGAGCGTGATCGGCAGGTCGGCCGTGTCCTGCAGGCCGAGCGTCCAGTCCAGCGCCGAGTCCCCGCCGCCGACGATGACGCAGTGCTTGCCCGCGAACTGCGCCTTCTCGCGGACGACGTAGTGCAGCCCGCGGCCCAGCCACTCGTCGATGTTCTCGATCCCGAGCCGCCGGGGCTCGAACGCGCCGTGGCCGGCGGTGATGATCATGGCGCGGGAGAGGTAGGTGTTCCCCTTGTCGGTCGTCAGGGCGAGGATCTCCTCGCCGTTCTGGCTGATCCGCTCGAGCGTCTGCGCTTCTTCGCCGAGACGGACGTCGGCGCCGTACTGGAGGCCCTGCTCCGCGCACATGTCCACGAGCTTCTGGCCGAGGATCTTCGGGAAGCCGGCGACGTCGTAGACGTGCTTCTCCGGGTAGGTCGCCGCGACCTGACCGCCGATCTGCTCGAGCGACTCCACGATCCGGACCGTGCCGTCACGGTGGCCGACGTAGTACGCGGCCGCGAGGCCCGTCGGGCCCGCGCCGAGGATCGTGACGTCGACGACGTCGTCGCTCATGCCGCCCGGAATGGTAGAGGCGCTAGTGCGAGCAGCCGGAGCCGCAGCCGCCGTGCGCCTCGCCGGCGGCCTCGTCGTCCACCTGGAACGAATGGCCGCAGCCGCACCCGGAGGTGGCGTTCGGGTTGTTGATCGCGAACCCGCCCTGCAGCCCGTCGACGAAGTCGATCTCGGTGCCCTGGAGGTACGGAGCGCTGAAGGGGTCGACGACGACCCGGACGCCGTGCGCGTCCAGCTCGTGGTCGCCTTCCATCGAGCCGCGGTCGAAGCCGAGCGCGTACTCGAAGCCGGAGCACCCGCCGCCCTGGACGGCGACGCGGAGCACCTCCGCCTCGCCCGCGGGCTCCTCCGCCATCAGGTCCTTGACCTTGGCGGCGGCCCGCTCGGTGAGCGAGACGATCGTGACTGGGCGCTCGGTGATCTCCACTGCCGGGCCATCGTAGCACCGGCGCCGGGCGCCGCCCTCCCCCGGGAGAGGGTCGGCACGGCCGGAGTTTGTAACAGCTGATTCACGCTTCGTTGAGCCATTTTTCACCGCGCTCGTAGCAGACGCGTCGGCTGTAAACTCCTCGCCGGAGTGGGGGCCCCGGCGCCACGCAGCGATGCTCGATAACTGGCTGCCTTTCCTGATCTACGGGCTGCTGGCGCTCGCCATCCCAGCGTCGATGATCGGGATGTCGTTCGCGTTCGCGACCCGTCCCTCCCACCGGACGAGGACGCGGGTGCTGCCGTTCGAGTCGGGCGTCTCGCAGGGCGCGCCGCACCTGCAGCGCTTCACGATCAGCTTCTACCTCACGGCCCTGCTCTTCATCGTCTTCGACATCGAGATCGTGTTCCTGTACCCGCTGGCCGTGGTCCTCGAGCCGCTGGGATGGTTCGCGTTCTGGGAGCTCACGTTCTTCATCGGGATCCTCGCGCTGGCCTACGTCTACATCTGGCGGAAGGGGGCGCTCGAGTGGCGTTGAGCGGCGGGCCGAAGCGGCTCCGCGACTACGGGGTCAACTCGGAGCGCGTGCTCATGTCGGACAAGGGGCCCGGCGTGTTCGAGCGGGAGCTCGGCCCTGAGGATCTCGAGGACAAGCTCATGCTCACGACCGTCGAGAAGGCGGTCGCGTGGTCGCAGGGCAGCTCGATCTGGCCGGCGACGTTCGGGCTCGCGTGCTGCGCGATCGAGATGATGTCGATCGTCTCGTCCCGCTACGACATCGCGCGCTTCGGGGCCGAGGTCTTCCGGTCGTCGCCGCGCCAGGCCGACCTGCTGATCGTGTCCGGACGCGTCGCGCACAAGATGGCCGCGCCGCTCCGCCAGATCTACGACCAGATGCTCGAGCCGAAGTGGGTCATCGCCATGGGCGCCTGCGCGAGCTCCGGCGGGATGTTCAACAACTACACCGTGCTCCAGGGCGTGGACAAGGTGGTCGCCGTCGACATCCACGTGCCCGGCTGCCCGCCGCGGCCCGAGGCGCTCGTCGAGGGCATCGTCCGGCTCCAGGAGAAGATCAAGGCAGGCGTCCCGCCGGCCTACGAGATCCGCGGAGTGGCGAGCTGACCTTCGAGGGCGTACCCGGTCTCGTCGAGACCCGCGAAGAGCACGGCGAGACGACGCTCGTCGTCGACCCCGCCCGCCTGCGGGAGGCGTGCCTCCACCTCCGGGACGTCGAGGGCTTCGACTTCCTCTCGGACATCACTCCGGCGGACTACCTCGGCTGGGACGCACGCGGCGTCGCCGGCTACTACGGCACGGAGCAGGGCCGTGACCTGAACGTGTCCTCCGGACTCGGCGGCTCGGTCGCCTCCCAGGCGCACGCCCGGGTCCCGAGGCCCAAGCCGAAGCGCTTCTCGGTCAACTACCACCTGCTGGCGCTGCGGGACGGCGCCCCGCGGGTCCGGGTCCAGGTCTGGATCGACGACGGCGACACGCTCGAGAGCGTGATCCCGGTGTGGCCGACCGCCGACTGGCACGAGCGGGAGGCCTGGGACATGATGGGCATCCGCTTCACCGCCCACCCGAACCTCCGCCGGATCCTCATGGAGGACGACTGGGAAGGCCATCCGCTCCGCAAGGACTATCCGATCGGCGGCGAGCCCGTCCGCTTCTCCGGGGAGGAGTAGTGGCGATCGTCGAGCGCCCGCGGATCTACGAGGGCTCCCGCATCCCCTCCCCGATCCCGACCGTCCTCCGCACGCCGCCGGAGCTCGAGGACACGGGGGATGTCCTCAGAATCAACTTCGGGCCCAACCACCCGTCGATGCACGGCGTCCTGCGCCTGATCGTCGACCTCGCGGGCGAGCGTGTCGTCGGCACCGAGGCGGTGATCGGCTACCTGCACACCGGCTTCGAGAAGACGATGGAGCAGAAGACGTGGTGGAAGGCGATCACGTACCCCGAGCGCATCGACTACGTCGGGTTCCAGAACGACGAGCTCGTCTTCGTCCTGGCGATCGAGAAGCTGCTCGGGCTCGAAGTCCCGCCGAAGGCCGACTGGATGCGGATGCTGCTCTGCGAGCTCAACCGGATCCACTCGCACCTCGTCTTCCTCGGCACCGGCGCGCTCGAGCTCGGGGCGATCTCGATGTTCTGGTACTGCTTCCGCGAGCGCGACCTCGTGCTGGACCTCTTCGAGCTGGTCACCGGGGTCCGCATGCACACCCGGTACTTCCAGGCCGGCGGCCTCGCCGAGGACATCCCCCCGGGCTTCTACGCCGAGGCGCGCACGTTCTGCGACTGGATGCCGAAGGCGATCGACGACTACGAGTCGCTGATCGGGCGGAACGAGATCTGGCTCGAGCGGACGCAGGGCGTCGGCCTGCTTTCAGCCGACGACGCGATCGCGCTCGGCCAGTCGGGCCCGGTGCTCCGTGCGTCGGGCGTCGACTGGGACCTCCGGAAGGCGGCTCCCTACCTCGCCTACGACGAGGTCGACTTCGACGTGCCGGTCTACCCGAACGGGGACGTGTACGACCGCTACCGCGTGCGGATCGACGAGATGCGGCAGTCGGTGCGGATCGTCGAGCAGTGCATCGACCGGCTCGAGGAGATGAAGGACGAGCCGTGGATCGCGGACGACCGCAAGGTCGTCCTCCCGCCGCGGCACGAGCTCCACACGTCGATGGAGTCCCTGATCCACCACTTCAAGATCGTCACCGAGGGGTACCGGGTCCCCGAGGGCGAGGTCTACGTGGCGATCGAGTCGCCGCGGGGCGAGAAGGGTTGCTACGTCGTCTCTGACGGCGGGCCGCGGCCCTGGCGCGTGAAGTTCCGCGCGCCCTCGTTCGCCGCCCTGGAGGCGACCGCGACCTGCATGCACGACGCCCTCGTCGCCGACCTGATCGCGATCGTCGGGTCGCTCGACGCCGTGATGGGAGACACCGACCGATGAGATCTGCCGAGGATGCTGCGCATTTTCGGCAGCAGGTCGAGGAGCTGAAGGCTCGGTATCCCGACCCGCGGTCCGCCGTGATGGGAGCACTTCGTCTCGCGCAGGCCGACCACGGAGGGTGGCTTCCTCCCGAGGCGATGGAGGAGGTTGCCGACGCGATGGAGCTGACGCCGGCATACGTCCAGTCGGTCGCGTCCTTCTACGACATGTACCACCTGGCGCCGGTCGGCCGGCACTCGATCGAGGTCTGCACGAACCTCTCCTGCGCGCTCGTCGGCGCGCAGGCGGTCGTCGACGCCCTCGAGGAGGAGCTCGGC
>DASTWB010000058.1:0-7901 GCA_035758725.1 Gaiellaceae bacterium | reverse complement strand
CGCGTCCGCGACCGCGCGGTTCTCCACGATCGCGCTCGCCGCGAACGCGACGGCGAGCGCGCACGCAGCCAGCGCGACACCGACCGCCGCGATCGAGACGGATCTGCGCGCGACGGCGACCCGCCGCGCGGCGAAGCGGAGGGGGAACGAGGCCCGCCGGGCGAACGCAGCCATCTCGCGTTCATTTCACCGGAAAGCACCGCGCCGGCGGCTCATCGAGCACCCACCACCGGCCGGCTCGTAGAGTTGCCCGAGATGTTCATGCGGATCGTCCTCGGCGCGGTCGTCGCGCTCTTCCTGATCCTGTGGGTGCGTGCGGTTCTCGACCTGTTCCGGCGCCGACCGGACCTCTCGGGAGGAGGAAAGGCTGCCTGGGCGATCGGGATGCTCGTCTTCCCGTTCGTCGGGCTCCTGATCTACACGATGCTGCGGCCGGCCGACTCGCAGATCGCGCAGCGCCGGCGCTAGGGCCTCCTAAGGCAGCAGCTGGATGGTGACCTGGATGACGCGGCCGTGGCCGAACGTGAAGTCGGTCACGCGCGTGCGCGGCGCTCCGGTCCCGAGCCGGCAGCGACGGAACGCTCCGGCCTGTCCGCACGTCGCCTGCGGGTAGGCCGCGCGCACCTCCGACTCGCTCGAGTCGACGCCGAGGCCGTTCGCGAGCCGCTCGGTGCTCCTGGTCGTCGTCACCTCGACGACCCGGCGGTTGCGGAAGCCGACCCAGACGCGCGGGTAGTACCAGCGGGTCCGGCTCTTCCCCACCGGCGCGCCCTTCTTCGCGTAGACCTGCGCCGGAGTCATCCCGAGGACGACGCCCGACATCCCTCGCGCGGGCTTGATCGTGGCTGTGGCGGTGGCCGCGAGGATCAGGGCGACCAGCGCCGCGGCGGCGAGGCAGCGCATGTCGTGATGATCGGCGCAAGCGGCGCCGGAGCGCATCCCTCAGTCGAGAAGCTCGGCCCCCGAGCCCGGATGCACCGCCTCCCAGACGCGGAGGTAGAGCGCGACCTCCATGCGGGCCTGGTCGCCGTCGTAGGCCTTGGGGACCTCGACCGCGACCGCGATCCCCTCCGCATGCGCCTCGACTTGCCCGACGTCCGCGATGCAGTCCGCACGCCGGAGAAAGGTGACGAACTCCTCGGCGAGACCCGGATCACTGAGCCGGACGTGCATCATCCTCACTTTCCTCGACGTCCGCCGCGCCGACAAGTCCGGACCTTCCGGGTCCGACCGCATGGCTAGGCTCCGTCTGTGGCGCTGCTGACGTCGCAAGTCGAACGCGACTCCGAGGCCTTCGTGCAGCGTCGGGAGCGGATGGAAGCGCTCGTCTCGGAGCTGCGTCAGCGGACGCAGCAGATCTCCCTGGGGGGCGGCGAGAAGGCGGTCGAGCGGCACCGCTCGCGCGGGAAGATGACCGCCCGCGAACGGGTCGACCGGCTCGTGGATCCCGGGACGGCGTTCCTCGAGCTCAGCGCCCTCGCCGCCTGGGAGCTCTACGACGGCCAGGCGCCCTCCGCCGGGATCGTCACGGGAATCGGCGTCGTCGAGGGCCAGGAGTGCGTGATCGTCGCGAACGACGCCACGGTGAAGGGCGGTACGTACTTCCCGCTGACGGTCAAGAAGCACCTCCGCGCGCAGGAGATCGCCGAGCAGAACAGCCTGCCCTGCCTCTACCTCGTCGACTCGGGCGGCGCGTTCCTGCCGCTCCAGGACGAGGTCTTCCCCGACCGGGAGCACTTCGGCCGGATCTTCTTCAACCAGGCGCGGATGTCGTCCAAGGGCATCCCGCAGATCGCCGCCGTCATGGGCTCGTGCACCGCCGGGGGCGCGTACGTCCCGGCCATGAGCGACGAGACGATCATCGTCCGCGGCACCGGGACGATCTTCATCGGCGGGCCGCCGCTCGTGAAGGCCGCCACCGGCCAGGACGTGACCGCGGAGGAGCTGGGCGGCGCGGACGTCCACACGCGGCGCTCGGGGGTCGCCGACCATTACGCGACGAGCGACGAGCACGCGCTCGCCATCGTCCGCTCCGTCGTCCGGCACCTCCATCGCCGAAAGGAGATCCCCTGGGACGTCGCTCCGCCGGAGGAGCCGGTCGCCGACCCGTCCGAGCTCTACGGCCTCATCCCGGAGGACTTCCGCCAGCAGGTCGACCCGCGCGAGGTGATCGCCCGGATCGTCGACGGCAGCCGCTTCCACGAGTTCAAGGAGAACTACGGCGAGACGCTCGTCTGCGGGTTCGCGCGGATCGAGGGCTTCCCGGTCGGGATCCTGGCGAACAACGGTGTCCTCTTCGCGGAGTCCTCGCAGAAGGGCGCGCACTTCATCGAGCTCGCGGCGAAGCGGCGGATCCCGCTCGTCTACCTCCAGAACATCACGGGCTTCATGGTCGGCACCGAGTACGAGACCGGCGGGATCGCGCGGGACGGCGCGAAGCTCGTCATGGCGACCGCCTGCGCGGAGGTGCCGAAGTTCACCGTCGTCACCGGCGGGTCGTTCGGCGCCGGCAACTACGCGATGTGCGGGCGTGCGTACGGGCCGCGGCAGCTCTGGATGTGGCCGAACGCACGGATCTCGGTGATGGGCGGCGAGCAGGCGGCGATGGTGCTCACGATGGTCGGCGACGCCGACCCCGACGAGATCCGCGCGAAGTACGAGGCAGAGGGGAACCCGTACCACTCGACCGCAAGGCTCTGGGACGACGGGATCATCGACCCGCTCGACACCCGGCGGGTGCTGGCGCTCGGGATCTCGGCGGCGTTGAACGCGCCGATCCCGGAGAGCCGGTATGGCATCTTTCGCATGTAATGGGATATACGTTCGTCGATGTCGACTCGCTCGAGGGTGAGGGCCCGGGCGGGATGGTCAGGAAGACGCGACGGGCGACCGGCGCCCGCGCGTTCGGCTTCAACTACTTCACGATCCCGCCCGGCGTCGTGGGACGCGAGCACGAGCACTCGGACGAGAACCAGGAGGAGGTCTACTTCGTCGTCAGCGGCGGCGGGACCATGCGGATCGACGGCGACGAGATCGAGCTGCGGCCCGGCCGGTTCGTGCGGGTCGACCCCGAGTCGACGCGCGTGCCGATCGCCGGGGACGACGGCCTGGAGCTCGTCACGTTCGGCGCGCCGCTCGAAGGCGGCTACACGCCGCCCGACTGGGGTTAGCCTGCGCGCATGCACATGATCGAACTGACCGAGGAGGAGCTGAGGCTCGTCCGCAACGCGCTCCAGTCCTTCCTCGAAGACTTCGGCCACGACGAGGCGGACATCCTCCGCAGCATCAAGCAGGTGCTGGCCAAGCTGCCGCAGCCTGCGTAGCCTTCGCGCGTGCGCCTCTTCCGCAGGAGGGCCGAGTCGAGGCTCCACGAGATCGGCGAGGCCGAGGCCTACGGCCGCTCGTACGGGGACCACAGCGGCGAGGTGAAGGTCGTGAAGGTCGAGCCGCGGAGGCCGCGTTACCAGCTCAAGGTGAGCGGCGAGGCGCTGCGCGACGCCTTTCTCGACCGGCTCAACCGGCGCGAGCCGACGGACCGGCCGGACACGGCCGAGTGATCGTCCGCTTCGTCCTCTGGAATCTCGCCGACTCGAAGACGACCGTCGAGGAGCTCCGCCGTTACCTCGTCGACGAGGCGGTCGACCGGTTCGAGGAGGTCGACGGGCTCCGCCTGAAGGTCTGGGTCTCGGACGAGACGACCGAGCGCTGGGGCGCGGTCTACGTCTTCGAGTCGATCGAGGCCTCACGGCAGGACCTCCCCAGCCGGGCACGCGAGCTCATCGGCAAGGATCCGGACATCGCCGAGGAGTTCGACGTCGAGGCGACCGTCGAGGGCCGCTTCGACATCGAAGACCTTTCGCGCCTCGGCCTCGCCTTCGAACGCTAGACAGGTCTCGCGCAGACACGACGAGTGTCTGACACTCGTCGTGCCCTCAGAGGACGAGGGTCTCGGGGAAGCCGGCGCCCGCCTCGAACCGCTCGAGCCGGTACGGCGAGAGGTCGAACGAGGACTTGCCGTCGACGAGCTCATCGGCCACCGCCGCCCCCACGGCCGGCGCCTGCATGAAGCCGTGGCCCGAGAACCCGCACGCCGCGTAGACCCCGTCGCCGGCCCAGCCGATGACCGGATGGGCGTCGGGCGTCATGTCGTAGAGCCCCGCCCACGAGCGCTTGACCGAAACCCCCTCGGCGGACGGGTACCGATGCGCAAGGCGCCCGAGCCAGTCCGCGACCAGCGTCTCGTCGACCTCGGGCTCGTCGCCCCAGCGCAGGCGCGGTTCGGCCATCGCCAGCCGCAACCCCCCGTCGACCGGCCGGAAGTGGAATCCCGTCTCGGCCTCGATCACCATCGGGAGGTCCACCGGCAGGCCCTCGACCTGCCCCGTTTCCGTCAGCTGGCGGACGAGCGGCCTGATCGGGACGTCGACGAGCTCCGGCGAGGAGGCCCCACAGGCCACGACCAGCACGTCGCGATCGACGTCCCGCGCATCCGTGTGCTCGAGGAGCTCGACACCGAGCGCGCCCGCCCGCGCCACGAGGTGGCGCGTGACGGCGACCGGATCGGCGATCCCGTCCTCCCGACAGATGACGGCCGCGTGAACGTCGTCGACACGGAGACCGGCCACGAAGGCGGGATCCACGTCCTCGACGGGAACCCCGAGGCCGCGCTGCGTCTGCGCCCGCTCGCCGAGCTCGGCGGCACCCTCCTCCGTCGTCGCGAGGAACAGGTAGCCGACCTGCTCGAAGAGCGGCGGGCCGAGCCGCGCGAAGAACCGCGCGCTCGCCTGCGCCAGCCGCACCTCCGGCGCGGTCGTGAACTGCTGCCTCACGCCGCCCATCGCCTTCCCCGTGGCGCCCGAGGCGACCTCCGCCCGGTCGCAAAGGAGGATCTCGTCGGCCGTCCGTCGCTCGGCGAGGTGGTACGCGATGCTGGCGCCGATCGCGCCGGCGCCCGCTACGACGATTCGAGCCACTGCTCGATCTCGGCCCGCTCGTCCGGCGTCAGCCCCCGCAGCGGCCCGCGCACCTCCTCCCGCACGGGAACGCCCCGAAGCGCGATCACCGTCTTCAGCGCCGCCTGGAACGGAAAGCGCTCCAGGAACTCCCTCCGGGACGGCGGAGCACCCTCCGGAAAGGCTGCGGCGAGAGCGGAAACGCTTCCCGCCGCACCCCGCTTCAGCCCGGCGTCGACGAGCGACTCGGCCCCGATGAACACGTCGAGCCCCTCCAGGAGGTACGGCTCGACGGCGTCGAACGGCTGGTTCGAGACCTTCATCCCGGCGAGGCGGTCGCCGAGCCGCTCCACGACCGACAGCGGGATCGAGTACCCGGCCCGACCCTTGAACTCGTACAGGTAGAAGGGCAGAGGGCCGCTCGCCTCGGCCGCGGCCGCGAAGTGCCGGTAGAGCGCCTCCTCGTCGTACGCGAAGTACGGCGGGCCGATGACGGCGACGGCGTCCGCTCCGATCTGCGCGGCGTGCGCCGCGAGCGCGACGGTGTCGGCGGTCGTCTGGGCGCCGCAGTGGACCGCCACCTGGAGGCGGCCGCTCGCCGCGCCCAGGAACAGCTCCGCCGCCCGCTTCCGCTCGTCGACCGAGAGCAGGATCCCCTCGCCGGTCGTGCCCAGCGCGAGCATCCCGTCGAGCCGGCCGGGCGCGGCGAGGAAGTCGACGTAGGGCGCGAACGCGTCGTCGTCGAGGGCGGCCCCGCCGTCGCGGAGGGGAGTGACGGCGGCGGCGAGCGCTCCTCTCAGCATGGGCCCGACTTTAGAGTCCCGGCGCATGGACGGGCTGCGAGTCGAACGGGACGGGCCGGTGCTGCGCGTGACGCTCGCGAGGCCGGAGCGGCGCAACGCGTTCGACGCCGAGCTGATCGCCGCGCTCCACGAGGCGTTCTCCGACGTCGGCGACGCGCGGGCAGTCCTGCTCGCCGGCGAGGGCGAGAGCTTCTGCGCCGGCGCCGACATCGAGTGGCAGCGATCCGCGATCGACCTCTCGTTCGACGAGAACGTCGACGACGCGATGCGCCTCTTCGCGATGGTGCAGGCGATCGACGCCTGCCCAGCCCCCGTCGTCGCACGCATCCAGGGCTATGCGCTCGGCGGCGGGTCGGGCGTCGCGGCGGCAGTCGACGTCGCGATCGCGGCGGAGGACGCCGTCTTCGGGTTCTCCGAGGTGAAGCTCGGGATCATCCCCGCCGTCATCTCGCCGTTCGTCCTTCCGAAGATCGGCGAGAGCGCGGCCCGCCGCTACTTCCTCACCGGCGAGCGGTTCGGCGCCGAGACGGCGCTCCGAATCGGGCTCGTCCACGAGGTCGCCGACGACCTGGACGGGGCCGTCGACCGGGTCCTCGGGGAGCTGCTGAGCGCCGGGCCGCAGGCTGCCCGCGAGGCCAAGAGGCTGATCCGCACCCGCCCGCAGGGCGAGGAGACGGCGCAGTGGGCCGCCCGGATGCGGGCCGGCGACGAGGGACAGGAAGGGCTCCGAGCCTTCCTCGAGCGCCGCCAGGCCTCCTGGATCGACTGACGTCCGGTCCCTCGGGCATCGTGCAACGCCCGTGGCAACGGCCATCGAAGAATTCGCGTACGACCTGTCCCTCCGCTCGCTGACGCAGCAGGAGGCGCTCCTCAACGAGGTCCGGGAGCGAACCGGGATCCTGCTCGCCGCGACCGCGATCGCGATCTCGCTGCTGGGCGGCCGGGCACTCGACGACGGAGCTCGAACCCTGCTCGACCTGGCGGGCGTCGGGCTCGGAATCGTCAGCTTCTTCCTGAGCGTCTACGTTCTCGCGCCGAAAGGGCGCTTCTCCTTCAGCCCGCACGGGTGGGAGACCTACGAGTACTTCGTCGCGCAGGGATCCGACGTGGCGGAGGCGCAGCGCGTTCTCGCCTACTGGAACAGGGAGATCTGGGACGACAACCAGCGGGTGATCGACCGCATGCTCACGTCCTTCCGCTGGGCCTGTTTCGCGCTCGTGGCCGCCGTCGTCGTCTGGTCGGTGGGGCTGGCGCTACAGTGAGCAGCGTCGTGGCCAAGCGACCGAGTCCCGTGCCACCCGCTCCTCCGCCCGGCCTGTACGCGCCGGAAGCCGGCGGCGGGGAGACCGACCGTCCGGAACGTCCAGAGGGCATCCCGCCGATCCCACCAGGGATGTATGCGCCCGAGACCGGCGGAACCCGAGACTCCGACAACCCGTAGGCCGACCTAGACGGTCGTGCGGCGGCTCCTGCTGCTCGTCGGCGGCATCGTCTTCGTCGACACGATGTTCTTCGCGGCGCTGACGCCGCTGCTCCCGGACTACGCCGAGGAGTTCGGCCTCTCGAAGGCCGGCGCGGGCGTCCTGTCGGCCGCCTATCCGGCCGGCGCGCTCGTCGGAGGCGTCCCCGGAGGGCTCGCCGCAGCGCGCTTCGGAGCCCGGCCGACGGCGATTGCGGGCCTGATCACGATCGCCGTCAGCACGTTCGTGTTCGCCACCGGGGACTCGATCCTCGTGCTCGACGCGTCGCGCTTCGTCCAGGGTGTCGGGAGCGCCTTCGCGTGGACGGCGGGGCTGACGTGGCTGGTCGGCGAGACGCCGGCCGACCGGCGAGGCCGGACGATCGGCAGCGCCATGGCCGCCGCGATCGTCGGCGCGCTCTTCGGGCCGGTGCTCGGCGGGGTCGCTTCCGTCGTCGGCGATTCGGTCGCGTTCGGCGCGGCGGGGCTGGCCGCCCTCGGCCTCGCCGCCTGGGCGGCGACGACGCACGCTCCGCCGCCGCAGGAGCCGCAGCCGCTGCACCTCCTCTTCACGGCGGTGCGGCACCGGGCCGTGGCGCTCGGCGTCTGGCTCGTCGTCCTGCCGGGAATCTTCTTCGGCACGCTCTCCGTGCTCGGGCCGCTCCGGCTCGAGGAGCTCGGCTTCGG
>DASTWB010000028.1:0-6077 GCA_035758725.1 Gaiellaceae bacterium | reverse complement strand
GGGGCTCGAGCGCTACCTTCGCCGGGCGTTCCTCGGCCAGAAGCAGTTCTCCATCGAGGGCCTGGACGTGATGGTGCCGATGCTCGACCTCGCCCTCGAGCTGGCGGCAGAGGACGGCGCCCACGAGGTCGTGACCGGAATGGCGCACCGGGGCCGGCTCAACGTGCTGGCCCACCTCGTCGGCCGGCCGTACGAGGTCATCCTGCGCGAGTTCGAGGGAGAGCGGAACCTCGCCGCGATCTCGAACCAGCCGCCGGGCGCGAGCGGTGACGTCAAGTACCACCTCGGCGCGGAGGGCAGGCGGAAGACGGCCGCCGGGGACATCACCGTGACGCTGGCGTCGAATCCGAGCCACCTCGAGGCTGTCGACCCGGTCGTCGAGGGCCTGGCGCGGAGCGAGCAGACCGACCGTTCGACGCCGGACGGCGCGCACGACTCGCGCGTGGCGCTTCCTGTCCTCATCCACGGCGACGCGTCCTTCCCGGGGCAGGGCGTGGTGGCGGAGACGCTGAACCTCCAGGCGCTCGGCGGCTACTCGACCGGCGGCACGCTCCACGTGATCGCGAACAACCAGGTGGGATTCACGACCGACCCGGCAGACGGGCGCTCGACGCGCTACTCGAGCGACCTCGCGAAGGGCTTCGACGTCCCGATCGTCCACGTGAACGCCGACGACCCGGAGGCGGCCGTCGCCTCGATCCGGCTCGCCCTCGCCTTCCGCAGGCGGTTCGGCCGCGACGTGGTCATCGACCTCATCGGCTACCGGCGGCACGGCCACAACGAGGGCGACGAGCCGGCGTACACGCAGCCGCTCATGGCCGAGCGGATCAAGGAGCAGCCGAGCGTCCGCGAGCAGTACGCCGCGAAGCTGATCCAGGAGGGCGTCGTCACCCAGGAGGAGGCCGACGAGCTCGCCCAGACCGTCGCGCAGAGCCTGAAGGCGTCGCACGAGACGCTCAAGGCGTCGTTCGACGCCCCCGAGACCGCCGCCCCGAGCGAGCGCACGCCCCCGACCGACACGGCGGAGGTGACGACCGCCGTCCAGGCCGACCGGCTCCGCGCGCTCAACGACGAGCTCCTCGCCGTCCCGGAGCGATTCACGGTCCATCCGAAGCTCGGGAGGCAGCTCGAGCGGCGGCGCGAGCGGCTCGAGACGGGCGAGATCGACTGGGGCCACGGTGAGGCCCTCGCCTTTGCAAGCCTGCTCGTCGAGGGGATCCCGGTCCGGATGACGGGCCAGGACACGGAGCGCGGGACGTTCTCGCAGCGCCACCTCGTCCTCCACGACCCGGGCAGCGGCGAGCAGTACCTGCCGATGACCCGTCTCCGTGACGCGTCGGCGTCGTTCGAGGTCTTCAACTCGCCGCTCTCCGAGTACGCGACGCTGGGGTTCGAGTACGGCTACTCGGTCGGCGCGCCGGAGGCGCTCGTGATCTGGGAGGCCCAGTACGGCGACTTCGTGAACGGCGCGCAGATCGTCGTCGACCAGTTCCTCGTCTCCGGGCTCTCGAAGTGGGGCCAGACGTCGAGGCTCACGCTCCTGCTCCCGCACGGCTACGAGGGGAACGGGCCGGAGCACTCGAGCGCCCGGCTCGAGCGTTTCCTGCAGCTGGCCGCGCAGGAGAACATCCGCATCGTCATCCCGAGCACGGCGGGCCAGTACTTCCACCTGCTGCGCCGGCAGGCGCTCGATCCGAGCGCGCGCCCGCTCGTCGTCATGACGCCGAAGGGCCTGCTCCGGCTGAAGGAGTCGTCGGCGCGGCTGGAGCAGCTCGGGGACGGACGCTTCGAGCCCGTGCTCGACGACGCCGTGCCGCACGAGCGCGTGCGCCGGCTCGTCCTGACGACCGGGAAGCTCTACTACGACATCGTCGGCCACGAGCTCCGCGACCAGCATCCGGAGGTCGCCGTGGCCCGCATCGAGCAGCTGTACCCGTTCCCGGTCGATCCCGCCGCCGCGCTCGTCGCGGCCTACCCGTCACTCCAGGAGGTCGTCTGGGCGCAGGAGGAGCCGCAGAACATGGGCGCCTGGCGCGCGATCAGGCACCGGCTCGAGGAGGCCGTCGCCGGCCGCGTGCCGCTCGTCTACGCCGGCCGGCCAGGGCGTGCGCGCCCGAGCGAGGGCTACCCCACCGCCCACGTGCGGGAACAGGACCGGATCGTTCGCAGCGTGTTTCGCTAGCTCATCCGGCGCGGACCGGGCTCGGCCCGTTCCGCCGAAGACGGAGGGAACTCGCGCGCCACTCCGCCGCGCGGCGCGCAGCGCCGCCCGGCTCCATAACGGTCGCTGAAAGTCGTGAGACTTTCAGCGAAGCGTCAGCGCTTGTCCCAGTCCTTGCGGAAGTCGCGCGCCTGACGGACCTGCCGCGCGACCGCCCTGGCGACGGTGGGAGCGTGCCTGCGGGCCCCCCGGACGATCTGCTTGCGCTGCTGCTGGGGGATCCGCCGCCAGATGTCCCACGCGGTCAGGGCGATGCCGACGGCACCGAGGCGGCGGGTGGCTTGATACCGGGCGCGAAGCACGCCGGGATCCTAGTCGTCCTTGCCCCCGCCGCGGTCGCGATCCCGGTCTCCGTGATCGTCGTGCTCTTCGTCCTTCTTGCCGTGGCGGTCGCCGTCGTCGCGCCGGTCGCCGCGCTCACCGCGATCGCCGTGGTCACCGCGGTCGCCGTGGTCGTGGCGGTCGCCGTGGTCCTCGTCCCGGCTCTCGTCCCTGCGTGAGTCGTCGCGACGGTCCGGCCTGTGCTCGCCGCGGGCGCGCTTCTCCTTCTTGTCCTTCTTGCGCTTGTGGTGCTTCCTCTTGTGCCTCTTGCCGTCGTCGTCGTCCGCCGCGGGTGTGTAGGGGGAGGACGGTCGCGGTGTGGACGCGACCGTCTTGGCGGGCGGCGGCGGTGGTGCCGGCTCCGGTGCGGCCGGCGGAGGCGGCGGAGGGGGCGCGGCGGGCGGCGGCGTCTCGGGCTTCGGCGCCGGCTCAGGCTTGGCCTGCGGCTTCGGCCGCGGCTGGAGGGCCGGTCTGGGAGTGGCGGCGATGGGCTGGGAGGCCGCGGGGGGAACCGGCGCGGGGGCCGGCGGGGGCGTGGGGAAGGGCGGCTGAATCTTCTCGAGCCGGGCCTGCTGCTCGCGGCGGCTGCGCTCGAGCACGCGTTCGAGGCGCGGCGAGACCCGGACGGTCTGTTCCTCGACCCAGGGGCCGGCGGCGCCGGCCTTCGGCCGCACGACCGGCGCGCGTGCCTCCTGCTGGGCCACGACCTCGGACGGCGCGTGAATGAGGCCGGCCAGCGCCAACCCCAGCAATAAGCCGGTGGTGACGTGGACTACGGCTCCCCTCATGCTCTGCCCCCTCGTTGCCGACAACTCCCACAAGACGTATCGGACGAACAGAGGGGTGTCTTGAGGGGTATCGCATGGGGAGTTTCAAGCTCAAGCTCGTCGCCTACTTCTCGCTGATCGCGCTGCTGCCGTTTGCGGCGGCGTTCAGCGGGCTGGAGGCGGTGACCGACCGGAACGAGACGCGCCGCGTGGACGGCACGCTGGAGACCAGCGTGCGGGCTGCGCAGGCGGCGTTCGTGGACGAGGTCGCCCAGGCCGAGGGCGATGCGACCCTGCTCGCGCGCGACCTGTCCTTCCAGCGGGCGCTCGCCACGAAGAACCGCTCGAAGCTGAAGGCTCTCGCGGCGCTGCACGGCGTTCGGGTCGAGCCGCGCGGGAGCCGCCCCATCGGCGTCCTCCGGCGCCCGGCCTTCGTGCGCTCGATCGCCGTCGTCGGACGGCGGGGCGAGCTCGGACGGGTCATCGCGCCCGTCCCGATCGATCGCGGGCTCGCGCGGAAGATCCGGGAACGGGCCGGCCTCGTCCAGGGCGGGGAGGTCGCCTTCGTGGAGGGAGGACGCGTGCTCGCCGCCTCCTCCAGGCTGACCGGGACCATTCGGACGCCCGCGGAGCCGCGCGAGATCGAGGTCTCGGGTCGCCGCTTCAGGGCCCTTGCGTCCCATCGCCTCGCGGCCTCCCGTGGCACCGCGCTCGTCGTGATGGCCCCGCAGTCGCGGATCGACGAGTCCGTCGGCTGGCTGCGGTCCCGGATGTTCCTCGCCATGCTCGCCGCACTGCTCCTCATCGCCGCCGTCGCGTACATCCAGGGACGCACGATCGTCGGGACGCTCGGCCGCCTGGCCAACGCCGCGAGGGGGATCGCCCGCGGACGGCTCGGCGACCGCGTCCACGTTCGTGGCCGCGACGAGTTCGCGTCACTCGCCCGCGCCTTCAACCAGATGGCGGACCAGCTCGAGGCTCGGTTGCGCGAGCTCGAGGAGGAGCGGAGCCGCCTGCGGGAGACGACGCTCCGGTTCGGCGAGGCGCTCGCAGCCACCCACGACGTCGACGAGCTGCTGCGCGTCATCGTCGAGACGGCGGTCCAGGCCACCGGCGCGAGCCGCGGCGAGCTGACGGACGACGGCGTCGTCCTGATCGCCCACGGCGGCGACCGCGCGCCCGTGAAGCTGGAGTTCCCGCTCGGCGCCGGACGGGAGAGCTTCGGGACGCTCGTCCTCTACGGCGACGACTTCACCTCGGACCAGCGCGAGAGCGCCGGGTGGCTCGTGGGCCACGCCGTCATCGCGCTGAGCAACGCGCGCCAGCACCGTGCGGTCGAGCAGCAGGCGCTCGTCGACAGCCTCACCGGCCTCGCCAACCGTCGCCTCTGCACGGCAGCGCTCGAGAAGGAGCTCGCCCGCGCGGAGCGCTTCGAGGAGCCCCTCACGCTCATCCTCGCCGACATCGACGACTTCAAGACGATCAACGACCGCTGGGGGCACCCCACCGGCGACGAGGTGCTGCGGGCGTTCGCCGAGCATCTGCGCAAGAGCGTGCGAGAGATCGACCTCGCCGGGCGCTGGGGAGGAGAGGAGTTCGCGCTGCTCCTGCCGGGAACCAACCGCGAAGGCGGAAGGCAGCTGGCCGAGCGAATCCGCGAGCTGCTCGTGGAGCAGCAGCCGGTCGCAGCCGACGGCGAGCGGATCCGGGTGACCGCGAGCTTCGGCGTCGCCTCGTTCCCGACCGTGAGGGGTCAGAACCAGCTCGTCGCCGCCGCCGACGCGGCGCTGTACGAGGCGAAACACACCGGGAAGGACCGCGTCGTGGTCTCCGGGCCCTCTGCCGTCACGGCGACGACGTAGGCTACGAGCAGGTTCCTTCCCCGTTACAATCCGCCGCCGACCCCCAGAAGTGCCCGCAAATTGACGGAGGATCGATGCCAGTAGAGACACCTTCATTGTTCGCCAACGTGATCCAGGATCACCTCGAGCTGAAGCGGCGCAACGCCGAGCTCGAGAACAACATGCCGATCGACAGCTATCGCGTCGAGGACCCGTTCCAGAACCACCCGCTCTTCAAGACGGAGGAGCAGGCGCGGATCGAGGACACGCTCGACGGTCATCCCGGAGTCGATTCCGAGCAGCCGGTTGCTCTCACCGAGGAGACGGTTGCGGCGCACGACGAGGACGGCCTGTGGGGCCGGTCCCGCGACTTCGACTGGGGCGACTAGCTCACACGCACAGCCAGGTTTCTCTGCTCCCCGCCACGGGGTAGGCTCACCCGAACCTCAAACGAGAGCGACGAAGGGGAGCCGCCATGAAGAAACTCCTGGGAGTCATCGGCCTCGCGGCCGCAGTGACGTACTTCTTCCATCCCGCCGAGGGCGCGAGACGCCGCGCCAAGGTCACCGGGCGCTTGCAGGCGCTGGTCACGCGGGCCGAGGAAGGCCCGAAGCCGCAGCCTGACGACGTGACCCTGGCGCACATGGTCGAGAGCGAGCTCTTCCGGGACGAGCAAGTCCCGAAGGGCCAGATCAACATCAATGCCGAGAACGGCAAGATCGTCCTCCGCGGCCAGGTCGAGAAGCCGGAGATGATTCGCGACCTCGAGGACCGGGCGCGGAACGTCCACGGCGTGCACGACGTCGAGAACCTGCTCCACCTGCCCGGGGCCGAGGCCCCGATGCACCAGGGCTAGCCCTGGCGCTGGTCCTGGGCCCGCCGGAGCAGCGCGAGCCCGTACCAGAACCACAGCACGAGGACTGCGGC
>DASTWB010000273.1:0-2201 GCA_035758725.1 Gaiellaceae bacterium | reverse complement strand
ATCAAGGCGGTCTTCGGCGAGCACGCGTACCGGCTCGCCGTCTCGTCCACGAAGTCGATGACCGGGCACTGCTTCGGGGCGGCCGGGGCGATCGAGGCGATGATGTGCGTGCTCGCGATCCACGAGGGCGTGCTGCCACCGACGATCAACTACGAGCACCCGGACCCGAGGTGCGACCTCGACGTCGGCGTCCCGCGCCTCGTTGGGGACGTAGTCCAGGTCGCACACCGGGTCCGGGTGCTCGTAGTTGATCGTCGGCGGCAGCTTCCCGTGGTGCACGGCGAGCGCGGCCATCTGCGCCTCGATCGCGCCGGCGGCGCCGAAGCAGTGGCCCATCATCGACTTCGTCGACGAGACGGCGAGCTCGTAGGCGTGATCGCCGAAGACGTCCTTGATCGCCTTCGTCTCGGCGGCGTCGCCGAGAGGCGTCGAGGTGCCGTGCGCGTTGATGTAGCCGACCCGCTCGGGCTCGACGCCCGCCCGCTCGATCGCCGCGCGCATCATCTCCGCCACGCCGATGGCCTCCGGCTCCGGAGCGGCGAGGTGGTAGGCGTCGTTGGACGTCCCGTACGCGAGCACCTCGGCGTAGATCGTGGCGCCCCGCGCCCGTGCGGCCTCGAGCTCCTCGAGGAGGAGCGCTCCGGCCCCCTCGCCGATGACGAAGCCGGCCCGCGTGGCGTCGAACGGCCGTGACGCCCGCGGTGGGTGCTCGTCCTCCGCCGCCAGGCCTCGCATCGCGCAGAACCCGGCCAGGATCAGCGGATGCATGCAGGCCTCGGTGCCGCCGGCGAGCATCGCGTCGGCGTCTCCTCGCCGGATGATCTCGGCACCCTCTCCGACGGCGTGCGAGCCGGTGGCGCAGGCGGAGACCGGTGCATAGTTGGGCCCGCGGAGGCCGAGCGAGATCGCGAGTTGACCGCTCGCGGAGTCCACGAGCACGCTGGGGAGGAAGTACGGCGAGATCCGGCTGGGGCCCCGCTGCTGGAGCACCTCGTGCTGCTCCATGATCCCCAGGAAGCCGCCGATCGCGGAGCCGAACGCGATCCCCACGCGGCTCGATTCGTAGTGAGAGTCCAGGCCCGCGTCCTCGAGCGCCTGCCTACCGGCCTCCACGGCGAGCAGGACGTTGCGGTCGAGTCGCCGCGCCTCCTTCGGCGAGACGACGTCGGGCGGCTCGAACCCCTTGACCTCGGCCGCGACCCGCACGGGGAACTCGCTCGCGTCGAACGAACGGATGAAGTCGATGCCGCTTTGGCCGGCAAGCGCGGCCTTCCACGTGGACGGCGTGTCGAGCCCGATCGGGCTGACGGTCCCCATCCCCGTGATCACGACCCGGCGCACCGCGCCAGCTTAGTTGCGCGAAAGCGGGCTGCCGCCTCGGACCAAGCGGCGGCCTGGGCGGGGCCCGCTTCACCTTGCCGCGCCGGGGCGAGGGACTGTCCCTCGCCAGCCGGAACGTCACGAAGTCGGCGCAGAAGACGCGACCGGTTCGGACGGGGATAGCCTTCGCCGCGATGCCGCCCGGCCCGAACGTCCCCTTCCCGCCGATGGAGGCCGAGCTCGTCTCGGAGCTTCCGGACGGCGACGGTTGGCAGTACGAGCCCAAGTGGGACGGCTTCCGTGGGATCCTCGAGAACGACGGCGGCGAGCTCGCGCTCTGGTCGCGAAAGGAGCGACCGCTGCTCCGCTACTTCCCCGAGCTGCGCCCGCTCGGCGAGCTGCTCCCGCCCCACTCGGCTCTCGACGGCGAGATCGTGATCGCGCGAGACGGCGTCCTCGACTTCGACTCCATGCAGATGCGGCTTCACCCCGCCGACAGCCGCGTGCAGCGGCTCGCGAAAGAGATCCCCGCGGAGTTCATCGCCTTCGACGTCCTCCTGTGGAAGGGAAAGCCGGTCCACGAGCTGCCGCTTCGGACGCGACGAAAGGAGCTCGAGCGGCTCGCAAAGGGCTTCCGGCTCTCGCCGTGCACGCTCGACCCCGAGGCCGCGCGCGAGTGGCTCGACACCTTCGAGGCGGCCGGCCTGGACGGCGTGATCGCGAAGCGGCTCGGGCTGCCCTACCTGCCCGGCTCGCGCGAGGGCGTCGCGAAGGTGAAGGAGCACAAGACGGCCGACTGCGTCGTCATCGGCGTCCGCTGGAAGGTCGAGGGCGAGAAGCTCGCGACCCTCCTCCTCGGCCTCTACCGCGACGACGGCGAG
>DASTWB010000262.1:0-3971 GCA_035758725.1 Gaiellaceae bacterium | reverse complement strand
AGATCGGGGAGCGGCTCCAGCTCGCGCGCGAGCAGCTCTCCGAGGCCGGCCTCTTCGACCACGTGATCGTCAACGACGATCTCGAGCGCGCGGCGGACGAGGTCGAGGACATTGTCCGGGAGCGGATCGCCGCTACCATGGCCTCGTGATCTCTCCGAGAGTCGACAAGCTGCTGAAGAACGTCCCGGACCGCTACGGCCTCGTGCTCGTGGCGGCCAAGCGGGCGAGGCAGATCAACAACTATCACCACCAGCTCGGCGAGGGCACATTCGACGACTTCGCGCCTCCCCTCGTCGAGTCCAGGTCGAAGAACTACCTGACGATGGCCCTCGAGGAAGTCGCCGAGGGCAAGATCAAGCACGAGTACAAGAAGTAGGTAACCGCCGATGGCGCGCGTCCTGGTCGGTGTCACCGGGGGAATCGCCGCCTACAAGGCGTGCGAGCTGGTCCGTCTCTTCGTCAAGGCCGGCCACGAGGTCGTGCCGCTCGTGACGCCTGGAGCCGACCGCTTCGTACGGGCCGAGACCTTCCATGCGCTCGCGCGGAGCTCCCCGGCGGGCGAGCCGTACCCGCATCTGCAGCGGGCTGATCTCTACGTGATCGCGCCGCTCACGGCCAACACGCTGGCGCAGCTGGCGCACGGCCTGGCCGAGAACGTCGTCGCCGAGGCGGCGCTGGCGCACGACGGGCCGCTGCTCGTCGCGCCGGCGATGAACACGCGGATGTGGAACCACCCGGCGACGCAGGCGAACGTCGAGACGCTTCGTGCCCGGGGCGTCGAGCTCGTCGGGCCGGAGGTGGGGGAGCTCGCGGAGGGCGAGGAGGGCGCGGGCCGGATGGCGGAGCCTGTGGACATCGTCGCGCGCGCCGAGGCGCTTCTCGGCCCAAGTAACAACTTGTTACTAGGAAAGACGGTGGTCGTTACGGCCGGGGGGACGAGGGAGCCGATCGATGCCGTTCGCTTCGTCGGGAACCGCTCGTCCGGCCGCATGGGCGCTGCCCTGGCCGCGGAGGCCAGCAGGCGCGGGGCGAACGTGACGCTCATCGCCTCGAATCTCGCCGTCGATCCGCCCGCAGGAGTCGAGGTCGTCCAGGCGCCGACCGCAGCGGACGTCGCCCGGGAGACCCTGGCCCGAGAGGACGCCGACGTCGTGGTCATGGCCGCGGCCGTCGCGGACTACCGGCCGGCGGAAGCCGTGCCCGACAAGCGGCCCAAGGACGCCGACGCGTGGGAGCTCGCGCTCGAGCCGACCGACGACGTGCTGAAGGCGCTGGGCTCGCGGCCGGCGAACGGACGCGTCCTGGTCGGGTTCGCCGCCGAGACCGGAGAGGACGGCCTCGCCCGCGCCAGGCAGAAGCGGACCGGCAAGAATGCCGATCTGGTCGTCTACAACGATGTGGCCGCGTCCGACGTGGGGTTCGACTCGGCCGAGAACGAGGTCGTACTGATTTCCGAGGCTGGGGAGCGCAAGGTGGAGAGGGCGCCGAAGACGCAGATCGCCGCCGAGATCTGGAACGAGGTCGAGCGGCTGATGGGGGAAGACGGTGGCCGAGCGGCGGGCTGAGGAGCGGCAGGAGCCTCTGGGTGCGGCATCGCAGGCGAGGCCGCTGTCGCTCGAGGTGTCGGGCGAGACGCTCGCCCGGATCACCGACAACGTCGGGCAGGTCGTCCACGCCCCCGCGGAGACGCTCCGCCTGGCCGTCCTCTCGCTCGTCAGCGAGGGGCACCTGATCATCGAGGACTTCCCGGGGGTCGGGAAGACGATGCTCGCGAAGGCGCTCGCGCGCTCGCTCGACTGCTCCTTCTCGCGCATCCAGTTCACGCCCGACCTGCTCCCCTCGGACGTGACCGGGGTGAACGTCTTCGACCAACGCACGAACGAGTTCGAGTTCCGCCCGGGCCCCGTCTTCGCCAACCTGCTGCTCGTCGACGAGGTCAACCGCGCCTCGCCGAAGACGCAGGCGGCGCTCCTCGAGTGCATGCAGGAAAACCAGGTGACCGTCGACGGCGTCAGCTACCCGCTCGGGCGCCCGTTCATGGTGCTCGCGACCCAGAACCCCATCGAGTACGAGGGCACCTACCCGCTGCCCGAGGCGCAGCTCGACCGCTTCACGATGCGGCTCTCGATCGGCTACCCGCCGCTCGCGGAGGAAGCCCGGATGCTGAACGAGCAGACGAGCGAGCCGCCGCTCGAGACGCTGGAGCCCGTCTCCAGCACGGCGGAGATCGTCGCCCTGATCGAGGACGCGAAGCGCGTGTTCGTCGAGGAGAGCGTGAACCGCTACGTGGTGGCGCTGCTGCGGCACACGCGCGGCGACGAGCGGCTCTATCTCGGCGCGAGCCCGCGGGCGGGAATCGCGCTCCTGCGGGTCGCGAAGGCGCGGGCGATCTCGGAGGGACGCGAGTACGTGCTCCCGGACGACGTGAAGGCCGTCGCCGAGCCCGTGCTCGGCCACAGGCTCATCCTCGGCCCCGAGGCGCGGGCCGCCGGCCTCGGCGCCGCGGAGCTGATCGCGGACGCCGTCGCGCGGACGCCCGTCCCGGTCTAGCCGATGCTGACCCGCCGCGGCCGGTTCGCGCTGGCGCTGGGCGGAGGCACGTACCTCGGCGCCTGGGCGTTCGGCGCGCAGGTGCTCTACGCGCCGGCCGTCGGCCTGCTGCTCGCCGTCGGCGTCGCCCTGATCTGGACGAACACGCTCGCCCGGCCGCTCCGGCTCCACCGCGCGGTCGACCGCGATCGCCCGCTGGAAGGGGACGACGTGGTCGTGCGGGTCGAGCTCGAGGCCGACGGCGGCGTCCTTCCGGCGACGGCGATGCTGCACGAGCCCGTCGGAAGGCTCGGCGACCGGGAGGTCGTCGTCGCCCGCGACGGTCGCTTCCTCCGGGCCGTCTACCGTCTCCGACGGGTTCCGCGCGGCCGGTACCGCTTCACCGGCGCCCGGGCGGTCGTCGAGGACCCGTTCGGGCTCGCACAGCGGGTGCAACCGCTCGCGGACTCGGCGCCGCTGCTCGTGTACCCGCGGCTCGCCCGGCTGCAGGTGCTCTTCGCGGAGCGCGGCCTCCGAGCGCACGGGGCCGGGCGCGTCCTGCTGCGGCGTCCCGCGGGCTTCGAGCTCCACAGCGTCCGCGAGTACCAGAGCGGCGAGTCCCTGCGACGGGTGCACTGGCCCTCGACGGCCCGCCGCCGGCAGCTCATGGTCAAGGAGCTCGAGGACGCGCCGAGAGACGAGATCGTCGTCGTGCTCGACGCGGAGGCCGGCCACGGGACGGGACGGCCCGGCGACTCGAGCTTCGACGCGCAGGTTCGCGCCGCCGGGTCGCTGCTCTGGGCGCACGCGCGCCGCGGGCGGAACGCCCGGCTGGTCGTGACGAGCGGCAGCGCGGACGACGCGGTCTCGGTGCGGAGCTACGAGCGCGACTGGCCGCGCGCGCTCGAGATCCTCGCGACGGCGGAGCAGAACGGCCGGCGACCGATCGAGTCGCTCCTCGGCGACCACGCCGGGGCGGCGACCCACGCACGCGACCTCGTGGTCGTGACCTCGGCGCTGCGCAACCCGCTCGTCGAGGTGCTCGTCTCGCGGGCCGGAGCCCGCCAGCAGGTCTCCCTCGTCTACGTCGACGCACCCAGCTTCGCCGGCCGTCGCCGGACCGCGCTCGGAGCCGACGCGTCGCTGCTGCGCCTCGAGGCTGCCGGGATCCCCGTAGCCATCCTCCGGCGCGGAGACGCGCTCGAGGGCATCCTCGGCGGCGCCGAGGCGGGAGTCGCGCATGGGTAGGACGGCGCTGCTCGCGCTCCTGCCGGCGCTCCTGATCGCAACCGGGTGGCAGGGCCTCGAGGAACCCGTCCGGGGAGGGGAGATCGCGCTTGCCGCGACACTCGCCGTCCTCGCCGCGATCCTCCCGCACCGCCGGTACCGGATCCCGGCGGCAATCGTCGCCTCCGTCGCGGTCGCCTGCTTCGCGTTCGACC
>DASTWB010000245.1:0-8827 GCA_035758725.1 Gaiellaceae bacterium | reverse complement strand
GCCGTCCGGCGTCGTCACGTTCGTCATTGGGCCGACCGGCACCTGCCGCTCGTCGAGGGCGTACGGCAGGAAGATCTCCTCCGGGCTGTGGCCGAGCCGCTGCGACGCCAACCAGGCGCCGGGAAATGCGGCGAGGAGCAGGAAGATGATGAAGCCCGCGGCGCCGAGCGCGACCTTGTCGCGCTTGAGCCGCCGCCAGACTTGCTCCCAGTAGCCGCGGGCGCGGATCTCGCCCATGTCGGCCTGGATCGCCCCGTGCTCGGCCGCGACGGCGGCGCCGAGACCGGCTTCAGAACCGAGGAGTTCGGGTTTTTCCTGGGTGGCCACGGAGCGGGGTCAGAGCATATAGACGGAAGGCCGCAGAAGCTTGTTAGCCCTCGAGCGCGTCGGCTCCTGCCACGACCTCGAGGAGCTCCTGCGTGATCGCGGCCTGCCGGGCCCGGTTCATCGCCAGCGTGAGGCTCTCGATCAGCTCCCCGGCGTTCTTCGAGGCGTTCCGCATCGCCGTCATCCGGGCGCCCTGCTCGGACGCGGCGGACTCGAGCAGGGCCCGGTAGAGCTCGGTCTCCACGTACACGGGCAGCAGGCGCTCGAGGATCTTCTCCGGCTCCGGCTCGTAGATGAAGTCGCCCACGAGCGCCGGGGCCTCGTCGCCGGCCTCCAGGACGCTCTCCGGGATGGGGAGGATCTCCTGCTCGACGACCCGCTGGACGAGCGGCGACTGAAAATGGTTGTACACGACGATCACGCTGTCGACCTCTTCCTCGGCGTACAGCTCGGTGACGTGGTGCGCGATCGCCTGTGCGTCGGAGTAGGCGGGGCGGTCGCTGAAGCCGATCCACGCCTGGTCGACGTCGTAGCGGCGGAAGCGGAGGGTCGAGGAGCCCTTGCGGCCCGAGACCAGCCAGCGCACGTCGACCCCGTCGCGGCGGAGGCGATTCTCGACGGAGAACACGTGGCGGAGAATCTGCGCGTTGAAGGCGCCGGCGAGGCCGCGGTCACCTGTGAGCGCGAGGACGGCGGCCCGCCGGACGTCGCGCCGCTGCAGGAGCGGCAGGCCCCGGACGGACGTGCTCGCCCGGGCCGTGCCGACCATCAGCTCCAGCATCCGGTCGGCGTACGGCCGCATCGCCTCGATCCGGGCCTGGGCCCGCCGCAGGCGCGCGCCCGCGACGAGCTCCATCGCCTTCGTGATCTTCCGCGTGTTCCGGACCGAGCGGATCCGGCGCTTGATGTCCTGAACTTCGGCCACGGTGCCTAGATCGCGGCCGTCTCCTGGACGGCGAAGCTCTGCGTGAATCGCTCGACCGCGGCCTTGATCCGCTCCTCGACCTCGCCCGGAAGGTCGCCGGAGTCCCGGATCGTCTTGAGGATCTCCGCGTCCGTGCGCAGGTACTCCCGTAGCTCCTCCTGGAACCGCGGGACCTGATCGGTCGGGACCTCGTCGAGGTACCCGTTCACGGCCACCCAGATCGCGACCACCTGCTCCTCCACCGGCCACGGCCGGTACTGCGGCTGGTTCAGGGTCGCGACCATGCGCTCGCCGCGCGCCAGCGTGCGCTGGGTCTGCGGGTCGAGCTCGGAGCCGAACTGCGCGAACGCCTCGAGCTCGCGGTACTGCGCGAGATCGAGGCGCAGGCGGCCCGCGACCTTCTTCATCGCCTTCGTCTGGGCGTTCCCGCCCACCCGGGAGACCGAGACGCCGACGTTGATCGCCGGGCGGACGCCCGAGAAGAAGAGGTCGGACTCGAGGAAGATCTGCCCGTCCGTGATCGAGATGACGTTCGTCGGGATGTACGCGGAGATGTCCCCCGCCTGGGTCTCGATCACGGGCAGGGCGGTGAGCGAGCCGGCGCCGAGCTCGTCCGAGAGCTTCACGGCCCGCTCGAGCAGCCGCGAGTGGAGGTAGAAGACGTCGCCCGGGTACGCCTCGCGGCCCGGCGGCCGGCGGAGGAGCAGCGACATCTGCCGGTAGGCGTCCGCGTGCTTCGACAGGTCGTCGTACATGCAGACCGCGTGGCGGCCGTCGAAGAGGAAGTGCTCGCCCATGGCGGCACCCGCGAACGGGGCCATCCACTTGATCGGCGCCGCCTCCGAGGCGGAGGCGCTGACGATGATCGTGTAGTCCATCGCCCCTTCCTCGCGCAGCCGCTCGTACACCTGCGCGACCGTGGACGCCTTCTGGCCGATGGCGATGTAGATGCAGATCATGTCGCCGCCGCGCTGGTTCAGGATGGTGTCGACGAGGATCGCCGTCTTGCCCGTGGAGCGGTCGCCGATGATCAGCTCGCGCTGGCCGCGGCCGATCGGGACCATCGAGTCGATCGCCTTGAGGCCCGTCTGGAGCGGCTGGTGCACCGGCTGCCGGTCGACGACGCCCGGCGCCTTGAACTCGAGCGGCCGGCGCTCGGTCGTCTCGATCGGCGGGCCGCCGTCGAGCGGGTTGCCCAGCGGGTCGACGATCCGTCCGATCAGCGCGTCGCCCACCGGGACGCTCGCGACCTGGCCGGAACGGCGCACCGGCTGGCCCTCCTTGACGAGCTCCCAGTCGCCGAAGAGGGCGGCGCCGACGTTGTCCTCCTCGAGGTTCAAGGCGATTCCCGTGACGCCGTGCTCGAGCTCCAGCAGCTCCATCGCGACGGCGTTCTCCAGCCCGTGGATGCGGGCGATGCCGTCGCCGACCTGCAGGACGCCGCCGACCTCTGCGAGGTCGGTCTCGACGTCGTACTGCTCGATCCGCTCCTTCAGGATCGAGGTGATCTCTTCCGGGCGCAGTCTCAAGTCCTAGCTCCTTCCACTTCCGGTCAGCTGACGGCGTAGGAGCTGCAGGCGGGACCGGACGCTCGCGTCGACGCGATGCGATCCGGCCTGCAGCACGAATCCTCCGATGAGGCTGGGGTCGACCTTGCGGGTCGCGCGGAGCTTCCGCTCCGAGACGCCCTCGATGCGTTCGAGGATCTGGCGCGCCGCGTCGTCCGAGAGCTCGACGGCGGTCGTCAGCTCGACGTCGAGGATCCCCTCCTCGCGGGCGACGAGCGTCTCGAACTCCTGGGCGATCGCGGGCAGCTCGTGGGTCCGCCCCTTCTCGGCCGCGAGCAGGAGGAAGTTGCGGACGAGCTCGTCGACCTCCGTCAGCACCGAGCGAAGCGCCTCGACGCGCTCGTGCGTGTCGATCTCCGGGCTCTCGAGGAGCGCGCTCAGCTCGGGCACCTGCTCCATCGCGCTGAGGAACTCGCGCAGCTGCTCCCGGACCACGTCGAGCTTGCTCTGCTCGTTCGCGGCCTCGAAGAGCGCGTTCGCGTAGATCCGCTCGGCGACAGGCACTAGTGGCCCTCCAAGCCGGCGTGCATTCCCTGCAGGGCCACTACCTGACGTCCTCGAGGACCGAGAAGTCGAGCTCGCCGATCGCGTCGTCGATCAGGCGCCGGTGGTCGTCCCCGGTGAGGACCTTCCCGGTCACCTTGCTCGTCGCGATCATGGTCAGCTCGGCGACCTCCGCGCGGATCTGCTCGAGCGCGCGGCGCGTCTCGGCCTCGATCTGCTTGGTCGTGTCGTCGAGCCGCCGCTGCCGCTCCGTCTCGAGCTCCTCCTTCATGCGCTCGCGCTGGGACTCGCCGACGCGCCTCGCCTCGGCCAGGATCTGCTCGGCGTCGCCACGGGCCTGCTGGATCATCGCGCGGTGCTCCTCGAGCAGCGCCCGCGCCTCGGTGCGCGCCTTGTCGGCCTCCTCGATCGCCTCGCGAATCCGCTGCCGCCGGGCGTCGATCGCAGCCTGCACGGGCCCGAAGACCTTCCACTTCAGGAACGCGAAGGCGAGCCCGAACGTGATCAGCGTCCAGATCATGAGGCCGGGGACGACCTCGATCAGGGGGTTGGCTGCGAAGACGCTCATCGGCGGTGCTCCTTCCGGTAATGCTGCCCGGCTACTGGTTCGCGAGCACCAAGCCAGAGGCCGCACTCCGACGAGCCAAGCCTAGGCAGCCTTGGTGAGGAGGAGGGTGGGTTCTGGCGCCGCGTGATCGCGGGCCAGAAGTCGGCGTGTCTTGCCGGGAGGAGCACTAGACCAGGACGAAGGCGAGCAGGCCGCCGATGAGGCCGTAGAAGACGACGGCCTCGGTGAGCGCGAAGCCGAGCCACTGGATGCCCTGGAGCTCTCCGCGGAGCTCGGGCTGGCGGGCGACCGCCTGGATCATCGAGCCGAAGATGTTCCCGATGCCGACGCCGGCGCCGAGCGCGCCGAGACCGATGCCGAGCGCGAGGGCGACGGCCTTGCCGGCGTCGACGCCGTCCTCGGCCGCGGCGAAGACCATTGCAGCGAAGGTCATTCCTTCCTCCTAGTGTTCGGGCTCGATGGCCGAGCCGATGTAGATGGCTGTCAGGGCGGCAAAGATGTACGCCTGGATGCCGACGACGATGAGCACCTCGAAGAGGTAGAAGGCCCACGCGAACGGCACGGCGACGACGGCGAGGAAGACGTTCTCGAGCACGAAGATCAGCCCGATGAACGTGAGGATCAGCATGTGGCCGGCGAGCATGTTCGCGTAGAGCCGGACGGAGAGCGACACGAGGCGCATGAACTGGCCCAGGATCTCGAGCGGGACGATCAGCGGGTACATCGCCTTCGGCACGTCGGGGATCCAGCTCTTGAAGTAGCGCGCGAAGCCGTTGTAACGGATGCCTTCGTAGTGCGTGAAGACGAAGGTCAGCAGCGCAAGGGTCAGCGTCACCGAGAGGGTCGAGGTGGCCGCGTAGATGCCGAAGGTCGGCAGCTCGACCCCTAGGAGCTCGAACTTCTCGTCGGAGAGCGGCAGCGGGACGAAGCCGATCAGGTTGACGACGAAGACGAAGATCAGGAGCGAGGCCACGTAGGGGAACCAACGGCCGATGGCCTTGGTCGGCAGTCCCTGCTCGGCGACCTGCGTCTGCGCGATCTCGTAGATCCACTCGCCCGTCGTCTGCCGACGGTCGGGGTCGGTGCTGAGCCGCCAGCGCATGAACAGCCAGCCGATCAGCATCGTCAGCAGCGAGCCGAGGATCAGGTAGGCGACCGCCTTGTTGATCGAGAGGTCGAGCGGGCCGATGTGGATGGGAACCCAGTCGTGGAGGAGCCATTCCTCGGAGGGGTCGAACTTCTCCTCCTCCCCGTTCTCCACGGTGGAGGCGAGCGCGGTCGCCGGCAGGGCGAGGAAGAGGCCTACGGCCACCAGGGTGATCCAGGGGAACCTCTTCGTCATCGCTGGGCCGGCGTCCCGAAGTAGGTGAGCAGCGACAGGCCGAGCTCGAGCGAGTACGCGAGCGCGTAGACGGCGCCGGCCGCGAGGCCGACCTCCTGATCCGACGCCGCGACGGCGATCACGACCACCATCACGGCGACGGGCCGAAACATCATCCCGACTCCCCTCACGCCTGAGGCGGCGAGATTATCGGCGCCGAGGTCGAGCCGTGAGAGCAGCAGGCCGAGCGCCTGCGCGCCGAGCCAGAGGATCGCGCCGAGCGCCCAGCCGCGCAGCGGCCACCCGGCCGTGACGAAGACCGGGAGCGCGAGCGCGACGACCGCGGCGCCGGCGGCCGCCGGCACGAGACGGCCCGGGACCGGCCGCGGCGTCGCCCAGACGTCTCTCACGAGAACGCGTCCCGGTAGCGGCGGTAGACGGCGAAGACGCCCGCCGGGATCCCCAGGACCGCGCCGACGAGGGCGCCGAGCGTCCACGAGCCGGCGGCCCAGCCCACCAGCGCGCCTGCCCCGATCCCGGCTGCGGTGGTGCCCACCAAGACGGCTCCCGCGCCGGCGGGATCGAAGCTCTGGCGGGAGGCGGGCTCCATCTCCGCCGCGAGCATACCAGAGCTTGTAACAGCGGAAACCCGCATGGTTCAGCGAAAAACGCCGAACCTTGTAGCGTCAAGCCTCCGGCTACGCCGAGCGTCGAGCGGCTTCGCCGGCCCGTTCCTCGCGCCGCCGGATCCTCGGGTTCGCGAGCTTGATGATCTCGAGCAGGTAGGCGATGTAGACCGAGGCCGCGAGCGCGAGGAGCGCGACGCCGCCGGCGACGAGCGTGTTCGAGAGATCCCAGTTGCCGTGGGGCCGCGGCGGCAGGAACCGTGTCGCGAGCGCTGCGGCCGCGAGGATGCCGCACCAGGCGTACATGTAGGCGACGGCGCGCTTCTGCGAGAAGCCGATGTTGATGAACCGGTGGTGGAGATGCGTGCGGTCGGCCTCGTACAGCGGCTGCCGGTACTTCAGCCGCTTCGCGAAGACGAACGACGTGTCCACGATCGGGATCGCGAGCACGAGCAGCGGCAACACGAGCGTCGCCAAGGCGGCGGTCTTGACGAGCCCCTCGATCGCGAGGGTCGCGAGCAGGAAGCCGAGCAACAGCGCGCCCGAGTCGCCCATGAAGATCCGGGCCGGGTAGAAGTTGTGGTGGAGGAAGCCGAAGCAGGCGCCGGCGACGATCGCCGAGAGAAGCGCCGCGTCGGCGGCGCCGAGCGAGAGCCCGATGATCGCGAAGGTCGAGCCGGCGATCGCGCAGATGCCGGCCGCCAGGCCGTCCATCCCGTCGAGGAAGTTGACCATGTTCATGATCGCCACGACCCAGACGATCGTTGCGGCGCCGGCCGCCCACTCCGGCAGCTCCTGGCTGCCGAAGCCCGGGAACGTGAAGCGGTCGACTGTCACGCCGAACCCGACGGCGACGGAGGCGGCGGCGACCTGGCCGGCGAGCTTCGGCCACCACGGCAGACCGCGGAAGTCGTCGACCGCCCCGACGGTCGTCGCGATGGCGGCGCCCAGCAGGATCCCGCGGAAGGCCCCGTCCAGCTCCAGGAACGCGAGGGCCGGCACGAAGATCCCGAGCAGGAGCGCGATCCCTCCGAGCCGTGGCACGGGATGGGTGTGGACCCGCCGCGTCTCCCCCGGCTGGTCGACGACGCCGATGAACCGCGCGAACCGCCCGACGCCCGGGGTCAGGAGCAGGACGACCGCGAGGGCGAGCAGGAAGCCCCAGAGGACCTCCGGGTTGTCACGCAGCGTGTCCAACGATCCCTACTTCGTGCCGTAGAGGCGGTCTCCGGCGTCCCCGAGCCCGGGGACGATGAAGCCGCGCTCGTTGAGGCCGCGGTCCACGGCGGCCGTCACGATCGTGACGTCGGGATGCTCCTCGTGGACGCGCGCGATCCCCTCGGGCGCCGAGACCAGGCAGACGAGCGTGACCGACCGGGCGCCGGCGTCCTTCACCCGCCCGATCGCCGCGACGCTGGAGTTGCCGGTCGCGAGCATCGGGTCGAGCACGATCGCATCCCGCTCGGCGAGGTCGTTCGGGAGCTTCACGTAGTACTCGACCGGCTCGAGCGTCTCCTCGTCGCGGTAGAGCCCGATGAACCCGACACGCGCGCCGGAGACGAGCGCGAGCACGCCGTCGAGCATCCCCATTCCCGCCCGGAGGACCGGGCAGACCGCCACCTTCTTCCCCGAGATCCGCTGGACGGTCGTCCGCTCGAGCGGCGTCTCGACCTCGACGTCCTCGGTCGGGAAGTCCTTCGTGGCCTCGTAGGTGAGGAGCAGCGTGACCTCGTTCGCGATCTTGCGGAAGTGGACGGTCGGCGTGTCCTTGTCGCGCAGGTACGAGAGCTTGTGCTGCACGAGCGGGTGGGTGACCTCGATCACCCTGCCGGTCTCGACCGCGGTGCTCACGCGGCGTAGGTGGTGAAGCCGCGGAAGCCGGGATAGAGCGGGTGCTTGTCGCACAGCGCGGCGCTGCGCGCGGCGAGCGCGCTGAGGTCCGCGCCCTCGCCCAGCGCCTCGACCATGATCCGTCCGATCTCGCGGAAGTCGTCCTCGGCGAACCCGCGCATCGTCGCCGCCGGCGTGCCGATCCGGACGCCGGAGGCCACGGTCGGCGGCCGCTCGTCGAACGGCACGGTGTTGCGGTTGACGGTGAGCTTGACCTCGGCCAGCCGCTCCTCCGCGTCCTTGCCCGTCCAGTCCGTCTTGCGCAGGTCGAGCTGCAGGAGATGGGTGTCGGTGCCCCCGGTGAGGACGTCGAGACCGCCCTCGATGAGCGTTTCGGAGAGGGTGTCGGCGTTCGCGCGAACCTGGCGCTGGTAGTCCTTGAACGCCTCGGTGGCGGCGATCCGGAAGCACGTCGCCTTCGCGGCGATCGTGTGCTCGAGCGGCCCGCCCTGCATGCCCGGGAAGACGGCGCGGTCGACCGCCTGCGCGTGCTCCTCCCGGCAGAGGACGAACCCCGCGCGCGGCCCGGCCAGCGTCTTGTGCGTCGTCGAGGTGACGAAGTCGCAGTGCTCGACGGGGTTCGGGTGCAGCCCTGCGGCCACGAGTCCGGCGAAGTGGGCCATGTCGCACAGGAGGAGGGCGCCGACGTCGTCCGCGATCTCTCGGAACCTGTCCGTCTCCACGGTGCGCGGGTACGCGCTGCCGCCGCAGACGATCAGCTTCGGCCGCCACTCGCGTGCGAGGCTCAGCACCTCGTCGTAGTCGACGACGTTCGTCTCACGCGAGACGCCGTAGTGGGCGATCGTGTAGAGCCGCCCCGAGAAGTTGACCTTGAGGCCGTGCGTGAGGTGGCCCCCGTGGTCGAGCCGCATCGCGAGCACCGTGTCTCCGGGCTCGAGACAGCTGAAGTACACGGCCATGTTCGTCTGCGCGCCCGCGTGCGGCTGGACGTTCGCGTGCTCGGCGCGGCTCAGCACCAGGCCCGACCGCGGCCCGGCCAGCGTCTTGTGCGTCGTCGAGGTGACGACGTCGGCGTGCTCGACCGGATTGGGGTGGATGCCCGCCGCGACGAGCCCGGCGAAGTGGGCCATGTCGACC
>DASTWB010000199.1:0-11543 GCA_035758725.1 Gaiellaceae bacterium | reverse complement strand
CGCCGACCGCATCACCGTCCTCCGCCTCGGACAGCGCGTCGACGTGTACGAGAAGGAGAAGAGCACGCAGCAGGAGATCGTCCACGCGATCACCGCCGGCAAGCTCCAGCACGTTCCCGGGATGGCGGCCGAGGCAGAGCTGTGATCGAGGCCCAGGGCACGCCCGAGTCGACGCAGGTTGAGGCGGAAGGCCTTCGGGAGACGCTCGAGGAGATGGTGCGCGGCTGGGTTCGCCGGCTCCGCGTCGGGGACTGGGGCGCGATGCCGATCTTCCTGGGCCTGATCGCGCTCGCGCTGCTCTTCGGGTCGCTCGATTCGAACTTCTACACCGCGCAGAACTTCGTCAACCTGCTCCTCCAGATGGCCGGGGTGACGTCGATCGCGATCGGCGTCGTGTTCGTGCTCCTCATCGGCGAGATCGACCTCTCGGTCGGGTTCGTCAGCGGTGTCGGCGCGGTGGTGATGACGCTGCTCCTGCGGCCGGGTGAGCAGGACTGGCCGTGGTGGGCCGCCGTCGGCGCGGCACTCGTCATCTGTGCGCTGATCGGGCTCATGCACGGGCTGATCATCACGAAGGCCCGGGTGCCGTCCTTCGTGGTGACGCTCGCCGGCTACCTCACCTGGAGCGGCGTCGTGCTGATCTTGACCACGGAGGCCTCGTCCTCGGGGACGATCCGGATCCAGGACGACCTCGTCCTCCGGATCTCGAACGACTACCTCACCGACTGGGTCGGCTGGTTGTTCCTCGCCGTGCTCGTCGGCGGCTATGTCGTGCTCGAGCTGCTCAAGGTCCGCTCCCGGCGCGCGAGCGGCCTGGGCCACCGGCCGATCGTCGTGACGCTGATCCAGGCGGCGGCGATGGCGTTCGTGGGCGCGCTCGGCGTCTACTACGCGAACACGAACCGCGGGATTCCCTACGTCGTGGTGATCGTCTCCGTCTTCCTGATCTTCTGGACGTTCGTGGCCAGCCGGACGCGATTCGGTCGCCACGTCTACGCGGTCGGCGGGAACCCCGAGGCGGCCCGTCGCGCGGGAATCGACGTCGACCGGGTCCGGATCGCGGTCTTCATGATCTCGAGCTTCATGGCCTGCGTCGGCGGGATCATCCTCGCCTCGCGCCTTCGCTCCGTCGATCCCGGGACGGGCGGCGGGCAGCTGCTGCTGAACGCCATCGCCGCGGCGGTCATCGGCGGCACCAGCCTCTTCGGCGGCTTCGGGCGGGTCGCGAGCGCTGTGCTCGGGGCAGCGGTGGTCGTGATGGTGGCAAACGGCATGGACCTGCTCAACCTGGCGTCCGGCTGGAAGTTCGTGATCACGGGCGGCGTGCTCCTGGCGGCGGTGCTCCTCGACGCGTTCGCCAAGCGAGCGCGGGCTGCCTCTGGTGTGGCGTAGCTGGGTTGCGATCGGGCCACGGCGCCGATCGCGGTTGCGGCCGCCGCCGTGCTGATCCGATCCGGAGACGAGCACCCCGCCGCCGCGCCCGGCCCGGACCGCGGCGCCACGCCGGCGGCCGTCCGGCTCCAGGAGGTTGCCGCGCAGCGAGGCCTCCCCATCCACATCCCGGCCGACGACTTCGCCCGCCGCAAGGTCGGCTACAGGTGCGGCAAGGACGCGCTCGCCCTCGCCGGGCGCTACCTCGACGGATCGGCGGGGCCCTGACCTCCGAGACCGTCGGGGTCGCGATGCTCGGCTACGCCTTCATGGGCAAGGCACACTCGCGCGCGCTGCACGCGCTTCGCCAGCTCGACGTCCCCCGGCGGCCGGAGCTCGTCTCGATCTCGGGACGCGATCGCGGCGCGGTCGAGCAGGCAGCCGCGCGCTGGGGCTGGGCCGAGGCGGTGACCGACTGGCGTGAGCAGGTCGCCGACGAGCGCGTCCAGCTCTTCGACAACGGCGGTCCGAACGCCGTCCACGCGGAGCCGTGCATCGAGGCGGTGCGGAACGGGAAGCACGTGCTCTGCGAGAAGCCGCTCGGGCTCGGCGCGGAGGAGTCGCACCGCATGTGGCAGGAGGCCGAGGGAGCGGGCGTCGTGCACGTCTGCGGCTTCAACTACCGCTTCGTTCCCGCCGTGCGTCTCGTCAGGGAGCTGCTGGACGCCGGGGATCTCGGCGACGTCGTCCACTTCCGCGCCCGGTACCTCCAGTCCTGGGGCTGGGACGCGGACGAGGCGATCTGGCGCTTCGACCCCGCGCAGGCCGGAACCGGGGCGCTCGGCGACCTCGGGACGCACATCATCGATCTCGCCCGGTATCTCGTCGGCGAGATCGCGGCCGTGTCCGCCGTCGTCCGCACAGTCGTCCCGGGGCGGCAGGTCGACGACCACTTCGTCGCGACGATCGAGTTCGAGAACGGCGTCGCCGGGACGCTCGAGGCATCGCGGCTCGCCCGGGGCCGGATCAACTCGAACGCCTTCGAGGTGAACGGGACGAAGGGCTCCGCCGCCTTCGACGTCGAGCGGCTCAACGAGCTGGAGGTCGCGGACGCGAACGGCTTCCGGCGGGTGCTCGTCACGGAGCCCGAGCACCCGTACATGCGCTTCTGGTGGCCGCCGGGCCACATCGTCGGCTGGGGCGACACGTTCACGCACGAGCTCGCGCACACCATCGAGGCGATCGCCGGGGAACACGATGTCGCCCCGCACGGCGCGACGTTCGAGGACGGCTACCGCTGCGACGAGGTCGTGGAGGCGATCCTGCGCTCGTCCGAGAGCGGGAGGAGGGAGGAGGTGCGGTCGAGATGAAGACGAGCCTCGGGATCTGGGCGCTCGGCCCGATGGTGACGCGGTTCGTGCCGGCGGGGTACCAGCCCGAGCGCGCGGGGGAGACGACCGTCACGCGCGTGAAGCGGGCGGTCGACGGGCTCGGCGACCTGATCGACGGCTACGAGTTCCACTATCCGGGCGAGCTGGACGAGGAGAACCTGGAGGAAATTCGCGCCGCGCTCGGGGATCACGACGTCTACGCGCTCGCGAGCGGGCTCCACCTCGACCCGCGCTTCGGCCGCGGTGGGCTGACCTCGCCCGATCCCGAGACGCGCGCGGAGGCGCGCCGCCGCACCGCCGCCGCCGCCGACCTCGCCGGCTCCATCGGCGCGCACTTCATCATCTGGCCCGGGATCGAGGGCTACAACTACCCGTTCCAGACACCCTACGCAGAGAGCTGGGAGTGGCTCGTCGACGGCGTGGCAGAGGCGGCCGAGCGCTGCGCGGAGCATGGTGTCCTCGTGTTCCTCGAGCACAAGAACTCGGAGCCCGCGATGAAGATCTTCATGCGGAACGTGGGCATGACGCTGCACGTGATCCACAAGCTGCGGGCCCGCGGCCTCGACAACGTCAAGGTCAACATGGACTGGCAGCACCTGATCATGAACGGGGAGAGCCTGGGGGAGTACGCCGCCATGCTCGCGGCCGAGGGGCTGCTGGGCCACCAGCACGCGAACTCGGGCTGGGGGACGTTCGACGACGACAACATGGTCGGCGCGACCGCGTTCATGGAGACGCTGGAGCTGGCGCTCGAGCTGCGGCGGGCCGGGTACGGCGAGAACGGCGAGCGGCTCGGCTTCGACCTCTACCCGTACACCGAGGACGCGATCGAGGCGGTCCGCCGGAGCGTGCTCCAGTGGCGGTTCATCGACGGGGTCGCCGGACGGATCGACGACGCGGCCCTTCGGGAGGCACAGCGGGAGAAGGACGCCGTGCGGGCGTACGAGCTCGTCTACGCGGCGCTCGGAGCGTGAAGCTCGAGCACGCGCAGACGATCGTCGAGACCGTCGTGCACGCGGCGCCCGCGCCGGTGTCCGTGTTCGTCGCAGACGACCATGGTGAGCTCGTGGCCGCGGCCACGATGGACGGCGCGGCGCACGACACGCGGCTGAACGCCCAGCGGAAGGCGTACACGGCGGCGCGAAGCGACGTGCCCTCCACCGGTGAGCTCGCCGCGAAGGTGCGGGGCGACGCCGCGGAGCTCGCGAGCTTCGACCCGTTCTTCACCTTCTTCCGCGGCGGTGTCGCCGCCTTCCAGAACGGCCGGCGGATCGGCGCCGTCGGCGTGAGCGGCCTCCCGGGCGACGAGGACGAGGCGCTCGCCCTTCGGGGACTGCACGCGGCCGGCCTCGCCGCTTCGTGACGCGGCTCGTCGGGCTCGACGTCGGGACGACGGGCGTGAAGGCGCTCGTGCTCTCGGCAGACGGCGAGGTCGCCGGTCGCGCCGAGGAGGGGTACGAGCTCTCGATCCCGCGGCCTGGGTGGGCCGAGCAGGACCCGGAGGACTGGGTGCGCGCGGCAGAGCGGGCGCTCCAGCGGCTCGGCGTGGAGGACGAGCGGGTCGGCCTGTCGGGGCAGATGCACGGCCTCGTGGCGCTCGACGCCCGGCAGCGTGTCCTGCGGCCCGCGATCCTCTGGAACGACCAGCGCACGGCTGCCGAGTGCGCGGAGATCGAGGAGCGGATCGGCCTCGAGCGGCTGATCGAGCTGACCGGGAACCGGGCGCTTCCCGGCTTCACGGCCCCCAAGCTCCTCTGGGTCCGGCGCCACGAGCCGGACGTCTACGGGCGGATCGCCCATGTGCTCCTCCCGAAGGACTACGTTCGCCTGCGGCTCTCCGGTGAGCTCGCGACCGACGCGGCCGACGCGTCCGGGACGCTCCTCTTCGACGTCGGCGGCCGCCGGTGGAGCGACGAGATGCTGGACGCGCTGGAGATCCCGGGGGAGTGGCTGCCCCCGGTGGGCGAGTCGCCGGAGGTCGCGGGCGCCGGCGACCAGGCTGCAGGGGCGCTCGGTGTCGGGGTCCACGAGCCGGGGCCGGTCTCGGTCGTGCTCGGCACCTCGGGCGTCGTCTTCGCGCCGCTCGGCGAGTTCGCACCGGACCGCCAGGGGCGGGCGCACGTCTTCTGCCACGCGGTGCCGGGGGTCTGGCACGCGATGGGCGTGATGCTGTCCGCGGCCGGCTCGCTCTCCTGGTTTCGCGACGCTCTTGCCCCCGGCGAGCCGTACGAGCGGCTCGACGCGGAGGCAAACCGGTGGTCCCCCGGCGCGGAGGGGCTCGATTTCGCTCCGTACCTCGCCGGCGAGCGGACGCCCCACGCCGATCCGGACGCGCGGGCCGCCTTCGTCGGCCTCTCGCTCCGGCACGACCGCGGCGCGCTCGTCCGGGCCCTGCTCGAGGGTGTCGCCTACGGGCTGCGCGACTGCCTGGAAGTCCTTCGCGGGCTCGGCTGCAGGGCGGACGCCGGCCGGGTCTCGGGCGGCGGCGCTAGGAGCGAGCTCTGGCTGAGGATCGTCGCCTCGGTCCTCGGCCTGCCCCTGCAGCGGACCGTCGCGGAGGAGGGCGCGGCGTACGGCGCCGCGCTCCTCGCCGGCGTCGCCTCCGGCACCTTCGGCGACGTTCGCGAGGCGGTGGAGCGGTGCGTCCGCGTCCGCGACGAGATCGAGCCCGACCCCGAGTGGCAGCGGGCCTACGCCGACGGCTACGAGCGCTTCCGCTCCCTCTATCCCGCCCTGCGACCACTGGAGGAACGATGAGCGTCCGTCTCGGAATCCTGTCGACTGCCCGGATCAACAGGCTCGTCCTGGCGGGCGCGCGGGCATCCGACCGCGTGGAGGCCGCCGCCGTCGCGAGCCGGGACCAGGCGCGCGCCGAGGCGTACGCCTCCGAGCACGGCATCGCGCGCGCGTACGGGAGCTACGAGGAGCTGCTCGCCGATCCGGCTGTGGACGCGGTCTACAACCCGCTTCCGAACTCGCTGCACGTCGAGTGGTCGATCCGGGCGCTCGAGGCAGGCAAGCACGTGCTCTGCGAGAAGCCGCTGAGCCGCCGGCCGGAGGACGTCGAGCGGGCGTTCGACGTCGCGGAGCGCGAGGGCCTGATCCTCACGGAGGCGTTCATGTACCGGCACAACCCGCAGACGGCACGGCTCAGGGAGCTCGTGGACGGCGGCGCGGTCGGAGAGCCGCGCGTCGTGCGCACCGCCTTCAGCTTCACCGTCACGGACGACGCGAACATCCGGCTGGCCGCCGATCTGGACGGCGGGGCGCTGATGGACGTCGGCTGCTACTGCCTCAGCGGCTCGCGGCTCCTCGCGGGCGAGCCGCTCCGCGTGTTCGGCACGAGCGTCGAGGAGGCCGGGGTGGACACCGGGTTCGCCGCGACGATGTCGTTCCACGGCGGGGTCGTCGGCCAGTTCGACTGCGGCTTCCGGCTGCCGATGCGCGACGAGCTCGAGGTGGTGGGCACCGAGGGCTCGATCTTCCTCGACGATCCCTGGCACTGCCGCCGCCCGGTGATCGAGGTGCGCCGCGACGGCGGGGTCGAGGAGATCGCCCTCGAGCCGGTCGACTCCTACCGGCTCGAGCTCGAGAACCTCGCCGACGCGATCCGAGGCGAGGCAGAGCCGCTCCTCGGCCGGGAGGACGCGCTCGGCCAGGCGCGCGGGATCGAGGCCCTGTACCGCTCGGCCGAGGCCGGCGAGGCCGTGACCCTCTAGTCAGGCGTCCGGGCGGACCCGCTCGGGTGCCCCGAACCCACGGAGCGCGTCGGGCACCTCGCCCTGGAAGTTCTCCAGGATCGCGAGCGCCCACCGGTCGGTGACGGCGGTCCCGTTCAGCGTGTGCACGAACTCCGTCCCGCCGTCGGCGCGGTAGCGGATCCCGAGGCGACGCGCCTGGTAGTCGGTCGTGTTCGACGCCGAGGTGATCTCCCGGTAGCGCTCCTGCGACGGGAACCAGGCCTCGATGTCGATGCGCTTCGCGGCCGCGGCGCTGAGCTGGCCGGCGGCGATGTTCACCACGCGGTACGGAAGCCTCAGCTCCTGCACGAGGGACTCCTCGATGCCGACGAGCCGCTCGTACTCGTTCCACGACTCGTCCGGGAGGGTGTACGCGAACATCTCCACCTTGTTGAACTGGTGGACGCGGAACATGCCGCGGGTGTCCCGGCCGGCCGCACCGGCCTCGCGGCGGAAGTTCGCCGAGAACGCCGTGTACTCGAGAGGCAGCTGCTCGCGCTCGAGGATCTCGCCCATGTGCAGGCCGGCCAGCGCGACCTCCGACGTGCCCGTCAGGAACAGGCCTTCGTCCACGACCTCGTAGATCTCGAACCGCTCGGCGGGGAAGAACCCGGTGCCGTACATCGCCTCCTCGCGCACGAGGACGGGCGGGATGACGGGCGTGAACCCTTCGGAGACGAGCCGGTCGAGTGCCCAGCGGTAGAGCGCGAGGGAGAGCCTCGCCGCATCGCCGACGATGTAGCCGAAGCGGGATCCCGAGAGCCGCGCGCCCCGCTCCATGTCGTAGCCCCCGAGCGCGAGGTGGTCCTTGGGCTCGGCGAGGTCCGGCCGCTCGCCCACCTCGCGGACGATCTCGCCCTCCGCGTCGCCGGTCTCCTCGTCGGGCACCGACTCGTGCGCCGGGTTCGGCACCTTCTGCAGGAGCTCGTCCCTCCGCGATTCGGCGCTCGCGAGCTCCTCCTCGAGCCGCCGGAGGTCCTCCTTGACCCGCTTCAGCTCCTCGACCTGCTCCGGTGTCGGCTTGCCCTTGAGCTTCTGGCGGCCGCGGAGCTCGTCGACCTGCGGCACGAGCTCGCGCCACCGCGCGTCGGCGTCCAGCAGCTCGTCGAAGGCCTCACCGCCTCCCTTGCGCGCGACCCCGGCGCGCAGGCGGGCCGGGTCGCTGCGAGCAGCCCGGAGGTCGATCACAGCGGCACTCCCGCTACGTCTGCGTCAGGAACGCGACGAGGTCGTTCAGCTCGGTGTCGCTGAGCTTGTCGTAGGCCGGCATCACGCCGTCCGGGAAGCCCTGCTCGATGTAGGCGCTCGGGTCTTCGATCGACTCGCGGGTGAAGTCGGCGAGCGGCTTGTTCGCGTTCTTCGCGAAGTCGGCGAGCTTGTCGAGGTCCGGCCCCGTCGTGCCGGTGGAGCCGGCGGGCTGGAACGTGTGGCAGCTGCCGCAGCCGTTCGCCGCGAACACCTGCTTCCCGGCGGTCGGATCGCCCTCGGCGGCGCCGCCGCCGCCGGTCTCGGTCTCGCCCGTCCCGGTCTCGCCGGTCGTCGCTCCGCCGGTCTCGGTCTGCGTCGCCGTGGTGTCCACCGTCTCCGGTAGCGGGGCTGTTTCCTCGGATCCGCCGCACCCTGCGAGCACTGCGGCGAGGACGGCGACGAGAGCGAGGCGACGCACGGGCGCGAGTCTACCCGGCAGAAGCGTCAGACTAACGGGGCATGACGGCCGCAGTGTCCCGCCTGATCGCGCCGCGTCGGGAGATGTTGATCGCGGGCATGCTCGCCTGCGCCGGCGCCGCGCTGCTCGTCGTCCTGGCCCCACCGACCGGCGACGCGCCCGCCCACCTCTACCGGACCCTGCTCGTCAAGCAGGGCGTCTTCGTCTGGGACAACCTCTGGTACGGCGGCCACTACCCGATCGCGTCGTACAGCCTCCTCTACTACCTCCCGGCGGCGCTCGTGGGGAACCTGCCGCTCGTGTTCGCCGCGGTCGTCGTCTCGGCGGCGCTCTTCGCGTCGATCGTCGAGCGGGAATGGGGCGAGGCGGGGCACTGGCCGGCCCGCGCGTTCGCCGTCCTCGCGGCGGGGCCGATCTTCGTCGGCACCTACAGCTATGCGCTCGGGCTCGCCGCCGGTCTCGCCTCCCTCCGCGCGCTGCAGGGCGACCGGCGGTGGCTCGCGGCCGGCGCGGCCGCGCTGACCCTCGGGTTCAGCCCGCTCGCGTTCGTCTTCCTCTGCATCGTCCTGATCGCGCTGGCGCTGGTCCGGCGGGTCGGAACCCATGCGCTCGCGTTCGTCGCCGCGCTGGGCGCGATCGCCGCGGTCCAGCTGGCGCTGCTCGCGTTCTTCCCGAGCAGCGGGCCGTACCCGTTCCGGGCGCTGGAGCTCGCCGCGGTCCTCACCGTCACCGTCCTCGGCGCGGAGCTCGCGCGGCGCGCCCGCCGCGGGGCGATCCTCGCCGCGTTCTTCGTCGTCTGGGGGCTCGCGAGCATCGCGATGTTCACCGTCTCGACCCCGGTCGGGGAGAACCTCACGCGACTGCGCTCGGTCGTCTTCCCCGTGATGCTGATGACGGCCTTCGTGGCCCGCTTCCGGCCCCGCTGGCTGACGGCGCTCGCGCTGTCGGCGGCGCTCGTCTACAACGTCGCGCCCTACGCCGGCGCCGCGCTCGACCGGACCGACGTGCGCGCGGCGCACCAGGCGTTCTGGGCACCGGCCGTCACGTTCCTCCGCGAGCACTCGACCCCGGACTACCGCGTGGAGGTCGTCCCCACCTTCGACCACTGGGAGGCGTACTGGCTGCCGCACGCGGGCATCTCGCTGGCACGCGGCTGGTACCGCCAGATCGACATCGCCCGCAACGAGCTCTTCTACGAGAAGCCGCTCGGCTCTGCCGCGTACCGCACGTGGCTCCGCGGCATGGGCGTCCGGTACGTGATCCTCCCGGAGACCAGGCTCGGCCAGAAGGGTGAGGATCGGGAAGCCGTGCTGCTCCGGTCGGGATCCTCCGGCCTCCGTGAGGTCTTCCGGAGCCCGCAGCTCACGATCTACGAGGTCCCGCGGCCGCAGCCGATCCTCACCGGCCCCGGCTCGCCGACGGTCACGCGGCTGGACCACGCCGGGGTCGAGGGGCGCCTCTCCGTCGCCGGCTGGTACCGGTTGAAGATCCGCTACACCCGCTACTGGCGGGTGAAGGCCGGCGCCGTCTGCTTCCAGCGCGCCTTCGACGGGATGACGATCCTCAGGGCGACGCGGCCTGGGCCGTTCTCCCTCGCCGTGCCCGAGGGGCCGGGAGCGCTGGTTCGCGCGCTCGTGGGGCGAGCTCCGGCGCACTGCTGAGCACGAGGTAGCACGCGAGCCCGGCGACGACGACGTCGTTCGGCGAGTCGTTCACGACGAGGGAGACGCCGAGAGCCGCGAGGAGCGCCAGCAGCACGGGGCGGCGCTCCCGCAGCGCGAGCGCGACGAGCGCGGCGATTCCGCCGAGGACGAGCAGCGCCACGCCGGCGCCGCCGGTCGCCCGCTCGACGGACAGCCGCACACTGCGCCCGAGATCCTCGGCGAGCCCGACCGGGCCGTCCGCCGGCGCGTCGGTCACGTGACTCGGTTGTCCCACGACGAGGGCGACGGCGAGGACCGCTGCGACCACGGCCCCGCCGATCGCCAGTCGGCGGTCGAGGCCGTGCTCGAGGGCGGCGAGGACGAGAAAGCCCGCGAGCAGCACGATCGCTCCGCCGCCGTCTGCTCCGAAGGAGGTGCCGCCGACGGTGACGAGCGAGAGGACGGCCACGCCGATGAACGCCCACATGCCGAACCGCCGTCCCAGCTGGACGGCGCCGGCCAGCGCCGGCACGAGGAGCAGTGTCGCGAGCAGGCTCGACAACCCGTAGAAGCGCTCGTTCTGCGCCGGCCCGAGCGGCGAGAGCGCCACCCAGCGCTCGTCGACTGCCAACGCGACGAGGTAGGCGGCCAGCACCCCGGCCATCAGCAGGCCGTGCGCGACCGGGCCGGTCCGGGCGAGGGGGAGCGACGCCGCGACCGCCAGCACGACGACGAGCGCGTCCGCCCAGACCTCCGTGGCGCCGACGGCGCCGAGCACGAGATTCGCGAGCAGCACGCCGGCGAAGGCGGGGAGGACGCCGGAGGGGAGGAACGCGGCCACGGCGACGATCAGCGCCAGGGAGAGGAGCAGGACGACGGCCCTCGCGTCCCGGTTCGCCTCGATCCGCCGGTCGAGCTCGTTCAGCACCGCGAGCGGGTCGGCGTCGGCGGTCGAGCCGAGGGCGCGGTCCTCCCCGAGCGCGGTCGGCGCGACGTCCACGACCGACACGAGGCCCGGGATCCGTGTCGACTCCGAGGTGAGAAGGCCGCGGTAGCCGTCGGCGAGGACGGCGATCGGGTAGCGGCGGTCGTTCGGCTGCTCGCCTCCTCGCGGAAGGCCGACGACGATGACGGGCGCGGGCGGCGCCGTCGCGGCCGTCTCGACCTGGACGAGCGGCCGGCCCCCGGGCAGGCCGCCCAGGATCGAGTTGCGGACCTCGCCCCGCTCGAGGGACGCGCGTGCCCGTACCGCGCTCGTCTCCGGCCCGGCGTCCGGCACGAGCAGCCCGACGGCGCCCCGGTCGGCGAGGGCTGCGAGATCCCCGGGCTCGAGCCCGGGGACGACCACGACGCGCAGCGCGCCGGCCGCCACCGCCGGAAGAGTCGCGGTCACGCAGAGGCCCACAACTACAATTCCCGCCATGAAGAGGGCGTACGGACGAGACTTCGGGCTGTCGGTCCGCATGGTCGTGACGATGTTCCTCCTGGGAGCGCTCTACGTCGCGTTCTTCGTCGCGCTGCTGGCGTTCACGAATGTCGGGATCGGGTTCGTGATCGTGATCATGGGCGTCCTCGCCTTCGTCCAGTACTACACGTCGGACAAGATCGCCCTCGCGGCGTCCCGCGCGAAGATCGTGGAACGGGACGAGGCACCGGAGCTGCACGACATGGTGGAGCGTCTCTGCGCGATGGCCGACCTGCCGAAGCCGCGCATCGCCGTCGTCCCGACGGA
>DASTWB010000181.1:0-5289 GCA_035758725.1 Gaiellaceae bacterium | reverse complement strand
GTCGCCTTCGACCGGGCGCTCGACCTCTTCGGGCTAGGGACCTAGCGGCGTCGGGAGGTCGAGCGAGCCGGACTCGACCACGCGCTGCGCCTCGGCCACGGCGGCGAGCGCGGCGGCGACGTCGACGCCGCGGTGCGCGGGCGAGAACGGCTCCAGGCGCCGCGCCGCCTTGGCGAGCTGCCGCTCACATCCGGGACGGTTCCCGCGGCCAGCGTGGTGCCACGCGACGGCCACGTGGACGAGGCCCTGGAAGAAGTCCCTCTCCGCCGGATCTGCGGCCCGCCACGCCTCCTCGAGCTCCTCGTGCGCGAGGAAGTACTCACCACGCCTGATCAGCTCGAGACCGGTCCGCAGCCACTCGTCCACGGAGCAGAGTGTTACCCTCGAAGGGTCGTGGCGACGATCCTGCTGGAAGGCGTCGACCTCTTCATCCGCAGCAAGCTGGAGGCGCGCCTTGAGGGCCACCACCTCGTCACGAGCGATTCGGTCGACCCGCCGGATCTCGTGATCGCGGACATCGCGCGCACCGATCCGGACGAGGTCGCGGACACGTATCCCGACATCCCGATCCTCGGGTTCACGAACCACACGGACACCGCCGGGCTGCGCCGCGCGCACGAGGCGGGGTTCGACCAGGTGGTCGCGAAGTCGGCCCTCGCGGAGCGCGCGCCTGAGCTCGTCGAATCGCTCATCCCCTAGCTAGGGTTACGCCCGCTGTGACGTACATCATCGCCGAGCCCTGCATCGACATCAAAGACCTGTCCTGCGTCGACGTCTGCCCCGTCGACTGCATTCACGAGTTCGACCGGATCCTGATCATCGATCCCGAGGAGTGCATCGACTGCGGGGCGTGCGAGCCGGAGTGCCCGGTCGAGGCGATCTTCCCCGAGGACGCGCTCCCCGAGAAGTGGGAGCCGTTCGTGAAGATCAACTACGCCTACGGGGACGGCGCCGAGGTCGTGAACCAGCTCACCGACGCGTACGCGACCGAGCACGACGTCCAGAATCCGCCGCTCGACGAGCGTTAGCCGCCACGCGTAACGGGTAGGACCCTCCCGACGAAAGGAGGGTCATATGCCTCAGGAAGCGTGGAGCAACAAGCGCGAACGCCAGTACGAGCACATCAAGGACAGCGCGAAGGAGCGCGGCGCCTCGACGAAGAGAGCGAAGGAGATCGCGGCGCGCACCGTCAACAAGGAGCGCGCCCGGTCGGGCGAGGCTCGCTCGTCCTCGCGGCTGTCGCGGCAGGACATGTCGTCCGGCCGGCGCGGCGGCCGTCGCTCCGGCACGAAAAGGCAGACGGGCCGCACGAAGGAGCAGCTCTACAACGAGGCCAAGCGCATGGGCATCGAGGGGCGCTCGAAGATGAACAAGCAGCAGCTCCAGCGGGCGGTCGATCGCAGGAAGTAATCGCCCGCGGCGACACGGGGCCGGGCGATTATCCTTCCCGGCTCCGTGCGTCCCAAGACTCTCGATCACGTCGCGTACTGGCTCGACGACCGCGATCGCGTCGCGGACTTCGTGACGACGCACCTCGGCATGCACGTCATCGAGCGCACCGACCGCTTCACGCTCGTCGGGTCGGACGCCCGCAAGGGCAAGCTGACGCTCTTCGACGCGGAAGGCCCGCGGGAGCGCGGTGCGCTCAAGCACGTCGCGCTCCGGGTGAACGACCTGGACGCGGCGCTCGAGCAGCTGCCGGACGATCTCGACGTTCGGCGCGCGAACGGCACGGCGATCCTCGACCTCGGTGACGACATCGTCCTCGGCCTGGTCGAGGCCCCGACCGAGACCGAGTACGACCTCGACCACGTCGCGCTCTTCTCCGCCGATCCGGAGGCCACGGCCGCGCGGTACCGCGACTACGGCTTCCAGCCGGCAGGACCCGGGACGGGCGGCGTCCCGAGGGTGGAGGTCGCAGGCGCCTACGTCGAGTTCCACGACGGCGAGCCCGGGGATCCCGAGCAGCCGCTCCTGAACCATCTCGCCGTCCTCGTCGACTCGGCGGAGGACCACCGCACCGGCGCGGAGGAGCGGAACATCGAGGTTCAGGACTTCGTGGACGCGCCCAACACGCTCGCCGTCTTCGTCTGGCTGCCCGAGCGCGTGCGGCTCGAGTACGTCGAGCACAAGCCGACGTTCGCGCTGCAATAGGCGTTCTCCGGATCGCAGGAGCCGGCATGGCCGGCCTCGTCGCCGCAGCTCGGGCGCGGGAGCTCGGCGCCGAGCCGGTCGTGTACGAGAAAGGCACGCGGGCCGGCGGCTCGATGCTGCTCTCGAGCGGGTTCGTCTGGCGGTACCGGTCCTACGAGCTCGTTCGCGAGCAGTGCCCGGGCGGGGATCCGGAGCTCCAGCGGCTGATCCTCGAGCGGTTCGACGAGGCGCTCGACTGGCTTGAGGCGAAGGGCGTCGAGCTGCTCACGCGCGAGACCGGCAATCCACTCACCGCCGGCGCCCGGTTCGATCCGCGCCAGCTCGTCGAGACGCTCGCGCGCGACGTTCGGCTCGGAGAGACGACCGAGGAGCCCGCGATCCTCGCCACCGGCGGCTTTCCGGTCCGTCTCGCCCGCGAGAAGGGCCTGCTTCTCCGCGCGAACCGGTGGAGCGAGGGCGACGGCCTCGACCTCGCGACCGCCCGGGGCGCCGCCGGCGCGGGCGACCTCGAGGAGTTCTACGGCCGGGCCATACCGGCGGTCGACGAGCTCGCCGAAGGGGATTTCGTCCGCCTGAGCCAGCTCTACGCCCGCTACGCCTCGATCACGTCGGAGGACGGTTCGGAGCGGTTCGACGGCGAGCCGAGCTGGTCCGAGACCGACGTCGCCCAGCAGATCGCCCGCTGGCCGGGCGGCCGCGCGTGGCTCACCGTGGAGCGGAACGCGCTGGACGAGCGTGTCCGCGAGCGGACGGTCGCCGACATGGTCGAGGCGGCGCGCGGCGCCGGCGCGCCGGTGGAGGAGCGGGACGGGCGCATCCGTGTGCTTGTCCGCGCCGCCGTCACCCAGACGCTCGGAGGCCTGCGCGTCGACGCCTGGGCACGCGTCCTCGACGCGGCCGGCAAGCCGATCGACGGCCTGTTCGCCGCCGGGGCCGACGCGGGCGGGATCTCGACGGGAGGCTGGTCGAGCGGGCTCGCCACCGCGCTCGTGCTCGGGCTCGTCGCGGCCGAGTCCGCAGCGGGCTAGGCGGAGGCGGGCTGCAGGTACGCGCAGCGCCGGGTGTCGCCGGGGATCGGCGACTGCGCGACGCGGTTGACCTGCTGGCGCCCCTCCTCGAGGTCGAGCACCGTCCCGACGGCCGGGAGCTCGCCGTCCTGCTCGCGGAGCTCGTAGCCGGTCGGCTTCCAGACGAAGAGAAGGTGGGTGTCCGTCATCCGGGCGGACCCTAACCGCGCGCCGTGTACGGGGGGAGCGTGACGCGCAGGGTCGTGCCGCCCTCGTCGGAGCTGTGGTCGACCTCCACGTCGCCCTGGAGCGTCCGTGCCCGCTCGGCGAGCGCCTCGAAGACCCGGCGCCGCCGCTCGCCCGAGCCGTCGTCGGCGATGACCGTCTCGAGCGCGCCGCCGTCGACCTCGCCGATGGCGACCGAGATGCGTGTCGGCGGGCCCCGGCGGATCGCCGCGTCGAGCGACTCCCGGATGATCTGGTAGAGGACGATCTGCGCCCGTTCGGCCAGCGCGCTGCCGGCCTCGATGTCGAGGTCGACCCGGACCCGGTGCGAGACCTCGACCTGGTCCGCCAGCGCCTGCACCGCGGGCGCGAAACCCTGATCGCGAAGCACGACCGGCTCGAGGGCGAACGAGAGGTCGCGCAGCTCTCGAATCGTCTCCCGCTGCCGCGAGACCGCCTTGCGGAGGACCTCCTTGGCGTCCTCCACGTTGCCGCGGTCGATCGCATCGACGACGCCGTCGAGCATCAGGGCGATTCCGGACATCGCCTGAACCGGGACGTCGTGGAGGAACAGCGCGAGCCGGCGCCGCTCGTCCTGCTCTGCGGTGATCAGCCGGTCGGACGTTCTGGCCCGCTCGGCCTCCTGCTCCTGCCTCCGGAGCAGCTGCATCGCGAGCGCCGCGGCGGCGACGATCGCAACGGCGAACGCGGCGACGGCCAGCACCTCGAGCCCGGTCGCCGAGCCGAGCAGCGCCACGATGCCCGCGACCGCGACGACCGCGACGAGCAGCGCGCTCGTGCGGGGGCTAGTCGATGATCGCTTCGCGAAGCGCAATCGCCACCGCGTGCGTCCGCGTGTCCGCCTCGAGCTTCGTGAGGATGTGGCGCACGTGGCTCTTCACCGTCTCCTGACTGATGAAGAGCCGGGCTGCAACGTCCGCGTTGGACATGCCGTCGGCGAGCAGCTGGAGGATCTCCCGCTCGCGCCCGGTGAGCATGTCGTCGCCCTTGCCGGGGAGGAACGCCGGCATCAGCGCCGGGTCGACGTAGCCGTCGCCGGCCGCGATCTTCTCGATCGCCCTCACGAGCGTCTGGTGGGGTGCCTCCTTGAGGATGTAGCCCTTGGCGCCGGACTCGAGCCCGCGGCTGAGCAGGCTCCGCTCGCTGTAGGCCGTGAAGATCAGGACGGCGGTCTCGGGGACCGTCTCGCTGAGCTGCTTGGTCGCCTCCAGGCCGTCCATGCCCGGCATGCGCACGTCCATGATCACGACGTTCGGCTTCCGCCGCGTGGCGAGCGACACCGCGCTGGCGCCGTCGGAGGCTTCGCCGATCACGCGGATGTGCGGGGCGCGCGAGAGCGAGAGCCGCAGCCCCTCGCGCACGACCTCGTGGTCGTCGACGATCAGGCAGGTGATCTCCGGGCGGCCGTCACCGCTGTTGTCCTGAGCCACGGGCGAAGAATTCTAGGCGTCTAGCAGGAAGTCCTGTCAGACGGCGAGACGGAGTTGCTCCTCGTGCTGGGTGCCGTCCAGCCGGATCCTCCGCCTGTCGCGGACGCCGAGCTCCCTTGCGAGCGCCGAGACCTGTGCCCGGATCGGCGTGGTCTCTGAGCTCGGGAGGTACCCCCGGCCCCCGCCGTAGAGCTCGAGATAGCGCGGCAGCTGCTCGGGAAAGTCCTCGGCGAGGTGCTCGAGGAAATGCTCGCGGGTCCCGGGGCGGAGGTTGAGGATGTTGGTCCACACGCCGGTCGCGCCCGCCTCTCGCGCCGCCTTCACGACCTCTCGGAGCTGCTCGGGCCGGTCGGAGATTCCCGGCAGGATCGGCGCCATCCCGACGCCCGCATCGACGCCGGCGTCGACGAGATGATCGCCGCCGGGGCCGAGCGCGAGGTGCGCGCCGCGCA
>DASTWB010000136.1:0-5891 GCA_035758725.1 Gaiellaceae bacterium | reverse complement strand
AGCAGGCCGAGGAGGCGCGGCCAGGTGAGCGACGCCTGCTCCTGCCCGAGCAGGCCGTACTGGTCGATCAGCGCGCCCATGACGAGGTTGCCCGCGATGACGATCCCGATCGTGGCGGCGACCCCGATCCGCGGCGCCGCGACTGTGATCGCGAGGACGATGAAGACGCTCATGACCCCGCCCAGCCAGAGCCACGCCGGCTGGCGTGCGGCGTCCGCGAGCCCGCCGAAGCTCCGCTCCCAGGCCACGAGCAGCGCGATCGCGCAGACGAGCGACACGAGCACCGCGAACGCGAGCGCCGGCGCGATCCCGACGCGCTCGCCGAGCTCGCCCATCACGGCCGCCTGGACGGCGCCGGCGAGGCCCGCGACGACGGTCAGGGAGACCGCGACAGCCGTTCCGCTCGACACGGGGCGAAGCTATACGCTCCGGCCCGGTCGCCGACGACGGAAGGAGACGCATGGTTCGCGTGTTCATGCTCTACGAGGAGACGCCCGATCCCGAGCGGTACGAGCAGCACGCCGAGCTCTGCCGCAAGGTCCCCGGTGGGACCTTCAGGCACGGGCAGGTCTTCGGCGCCCCGATGGGTGAGCCGAAGTTCCCGTACTACGCGGAGTGGGAGTTCGCGGACATGGATGCCTTCAAGGCCGCGGCCCGCACCGACGAGTTCATGGCCACCGGGAAGGACGCGATGGACATGGGCGGCCGCTTCCACGTCCACTTCGCCGAGGTGACGTGAGCCAGCCGTCGTATCCCCGCCCGCTCGCGCCCGAGGAGCTCGGCTTCGAGAAGATCGTCTACGAGAAGGCCCCGCCCCGGGCGACCATCACGTTCAACCGGCCGGACGTGCTGAACGCCTTCGACTTCCAGATGCTGCGCGAGCTCGCGCGCGCGTGCGAGGACGCCTCCTGGGACGACGACATCCGCGTCGTCGTCGTCACGGGGAAGGGCCGCGCGTTCTGCGTCGGCGCCGACCTCCGCAACTGGGCCGAGGAGTACCTCGGCAAGCCGACCGAGTACTGGAAGTGGTTCGGCGCCTTCAAGGACGCGCACGACCGGCTGCGGGAGATCGGCAAGCCGACCCTCGCCCGCATCAACGGGATCGCGGTCGGCGGCGGCAACGAGCTCCAGATGGCGTGCGACCTCGCCGTCATGGTCGACGACGCGTTCATCCGCCACGTCGGGCCGGAGCACGGTTCCGTCCCGGCCGGCGGGGCGACCCAGTGGCTCTCGATCATGGTCGGCGACCGCCGGGCCCGCGAGATCGTCCTCATGTGCGAGGAGATCCCGGCGAAGCAGGCGGAGGAGTGGGGGCTCGTCAACTGGTCCGTGCCCGCCGCGGAGCTCGACGCGAAGACGGACGAGGTGGTCGAGAACCTCGCGCGCAAGCTGCCCCAGACCACGCGCTACGCCAAACAGCACCTGAACTTCTGGCGCGATCTCGCCTGGCACGAGACGATCAACCACGCCCGCGACTGGCTCGCTCTCTCGATGGCGACCGACGAGCCGAAGGCGGCGATCGAGAAGTTCCTGAAGAAGTGAGCGCCGAGCCGCTGGTTCTCGTCGAGCGGGAGGACGCTGTCGCCGTCGTCCTCCTCAACCGGCCGAAGCAGCTGAACGCGCTCTCGGACGAGCTGATGGAGGAGCTGGTCGAGCGGCTGACGGAGCTCGACCGGGAGGAAGGCGTCCGCTGCATCGTGCTGGGCGGATCGGACCGCGCCTTCGCCGCCGGGGCGGACATCGGACAGCTCGCCGAGGCGTCCGCCATCGAGCTCTACTACCAGCGGCGGGTCGAGCGCTGGGACGCGATCCGCGGGCTCTGGACGCCGCTCGTCGCGGCCGTCTCCGGCTTCTGTCTCGGCGGCGGCTGCGAGCTCGCGATGTCCTGCGACGTGATCGTCGCCTCGGAGACGGCGCAGTTCGGCCAGCCGGAGACCGGCCTCGGGATCATCCCCGGAGCCGGCGGGACCCAGCGCCTGACCCGCGCGGTCGGGAAGGCGACCGCGATGGACGTGATCCTCAGCGGCCGGTTCCTGTCCGCACGGGAGGCGCTCGCCGCAGGCCTCGTCTCGAGAGTCGTCGCCAGGGAGGCCTGGCTGGACGAGGCGAGGCGGGTGGCGCGCGACATCGCGCAGAAGGGGCCGATCGCGACCAGGCTCGCGAAGGAGGCGGTCGACCGGGCGTTCGAGGCGCCGCTTACGCTCGGGCTCGAGTACGAGCGCCGCTTGCTCTCCCTCGCCTTCGCGTCGCAAGATGCCAAGGAGGGACTGCAGGCGTTCATCGAGAAGCGCCGGCCGGAATTCAAGAGGAGGTAGCCATGCCGAACGTGGACGAGCTGCTCGAAGGAGCGCGCGACGCGATGAGCGCGAGCCGGGTCTACGGCGACCCGATCGAGCACGAGGGAGTGACGGTCGTTCCTGCCGCGACGGTCGCGGGTGGAGGAGGGGGCGGCGGAGACGGCGAGCAGAACGGCGGCGGCGGCTTCGGCCTACGCGCCAAGCCGGCCGGCGCCTACGTGATCCGCGGCCAGGAGGTCACGTGGGTTCCCGCGATCGACGTGGGCCGCATCGTGGGCTACAGCCTGGGCGCCCTGGTCCTCCTCGCCTTCGCCCTCCGGCGCAGGTAAGGCGCGCTAGACCTCGAGCTCCACCGGGACGAGCTCGGCGTCGAACGTCCGGCCCTGCCGGTGCACCGTCATCCGCACCGTCCGGCCGATCACGTCTCCGACCATGAGCCGCTGGAGCTCGTTGACGTCGTCCACCGGTGTGCCGTCGACCTCGAGGATCAGGTCCTCGGGGCGAAGGCCTGCCTTCGCCGCGGGGCTGTCCTCGACGGTCTCGACGACCTCGACGGCGGAGGTGCGGCCGAGCTGCTGGCCCAGGCGCGGCGGCAGTGGCCTCGGGCCGAGGGCGACGCCCAGGTAGGCGCGGCGAAAGCGCCCCTCGCTCATCAGCGCTCCGATGATCTTGCGCGTGGCGCCGTTGATCGGGACCGCGAGCCCGAGCCCGACCCCCGCGACCGCGGTGTTGATCCCCACGACCGAGCCGCGGCCGTCGACGAGCGCGCCGCCCGAGTTCCCGGGGTTGAGCGCGGCGTCCGTCTGGATGACGTTGTCGACGAACCTGGCGGCGCGGCGGGAACGGACGGGCAGCGAGCGCCCGAGCGCCGAGACCACGCCGGCGGTGACGGAGCCGGCGAAGCCGTGGGGGTTGCCGATCGCGACGACCAGCTGGCCGACGCGCAGGCGCTCCGCGTCGCCCAACTCGGCGGGCTCGACGTCCCCGTCCAGGCGGAGCACGGCGAGGTCGGAGAGCGGATCGGCTCCGACGACCTCGAACGCGAGCTCGCGCCCGTCGACGAACGAGGCGACGCCGGTGCCGTCCGTGCGCTCGACGACGTGGGCGGACGTGAGCGTGAAGCCGTCGGGCGTGATGACCACGGCGCTGCCCGCGCCGTCGAGCCGGCGACCGCCCCGAACCCTGCGCGAGACGCGGAGGTTGGCGACGGAGGGTGCGAGCCGCTCGGCGACGGTCGTGACGACGCGCGAGTAGGCGTCGAGGGCCTCCTCGTCGGTCGGGAGCGGCGTTGCTGCCGCCGGTTGGTCTGCGTCGTGCTGCTCGGCGCGGACGAGCTTCAGGCTGGTCATCCGGCCAAGGTACCGCGCACGCGAAGGCCTGCGTCGAGCCGGCCGAGGGCGCTGTACGACCCCACCCACCCGGGGAAGAGTGCCCACGGCGAACGCTATCGGCGAGGAGCGCGCGGGTGGCTCGCCGGAATGCGCCAAGATTGCGCCGATGGCCGAGGTCCAGACCACCCGCGAGGGCGCCGTCCTCACGATCACGCTCAACCGCCCAGACGTCCTCAACGCGTTCAACGCCGCGATGCACCGGGAGCTCGGCGCCGCCCTCAAGGACGCGCGCGACCCCGGCATCCGCGCCGTCGTCGTCACCGGCGCCGGGCGCGGGTTCTGCGTCGGCCAGGACCTGACCGAGTTCCGCGAGGCGCCCGGGGACATCGGCGACCGGCTCCGCTCGAGCTACCACCCGAACGTCCTCGCGATCCGCGCGCTGGAGAAGCCCGTGATCGCCGCGGTCAACGGAGCAGCCGCCGGCGCCGGGCTCTCGTTCGCATGCGCGTGCGACATCCGGATCGCCTCCGACGCCGCGACCTTCGTCCCCGCGTTCATCAACATCGGCCTCGTCCCGGACTCCGGCGGCACGTACTTCATCGCGCGGCTCCTCGGCCCGGCGCGCGCCTTCGAGTGGATGACGTCCGGCCGCCGCCTCACCGCGGAGGAGGCGCTCGACTGGGGCCTCGTCTCCGCGGTCGTGGCGGCCGACGAGCTCCCCGCCCACGCGGCCGGGCTCGCGGCCCGGCTCGCCGCCATGCCGACGAAGGGGATCGGGATGACGAAGCGCCTCTTCGACCGCGCCGCCGAGTCGACGCTCGAGGAGCAGCTCGAGTGGGAGGCGCAGCTCCAGTCGGCCGCGACGCAGACCGAGGACTTCCGCGAGGGCGTCGCCGCCTTCCTCGAGAAGCGCGACCCTCGATTCGAGGGCCGCTAGCGCTCAGCCTTCGGGGCGCGCGCAGGAGAAGAAGCCGATCTCGGCGGCGATCCGCTGGGCCTCGTCACCCGGCCCCGACGACTGGCCGAACGTCGCCTGCGCCTGCTGCTCGTTCCCGTTGTACGCGAGCTCGCCCGCCTGGGCCCACATGTCGAGCTGCTCGTCGAGCAGGGCGAGCATCCGCCGGAAGTCGGCGGCGTCGTCCTCGGGCGCCTCGATCCCCCGGAGCTTCTGGTTCTGCTCGCGCGCGATCGGGACGACGCGGCGCATGTAGACGGCGAAGTCGCGGAGGTAGGTCTGCGGAGGGGGAATGTTCGCGATCCGCCGCTCGTAGTCGGCGCAGATCGTGTCCGCCTCCTTGATGAAGTCCGCCTGGCCGCTGTCGCTCCCGAACTGGCACCCGCCCAGCGCCGAGAGGACGAGGACGAGGGCTACGGCTTGACGGCCCACAGGTACGCGTGTCCCATCCGCGAGCCTCCGCGGCCGGCTTCGACCGCCGGCCGCGGCGTCCCATGTGCGCGCCTCCGGCGGCTCGATCTCGGCGCGGTCCTCGAGGGTGATCGGAAAGAAGCCGGCATGCCCGGCAAGCCTAAGCAGGTCGCGCTCGTCTGAGTCGAGCATCGGATCCGTTTCGGGCTGCACGCCCTCGTACACCGCGTTCACCTTCCGCATCAGCTCCTCGCCCGGATGTCCGTCGTCACCGGGACCGATTGTCGAACGCCGACAGGAGGTCGGGAAGGTTCAGCAGGGCTTCGATCGGGATCCGGCGCGCGAGCCCGCGGAGGATGCCGGCGGTCGTGGGATCGAGCGCACCCGCGCGCTGCGCGTCGTCCACGGCGCGAACGAGCCCCGAGCGGAGGATCCGCTCGAGCTCGTCGGTCCCGATCCCGTGTCTTCGGGCGAACTGCCGAAGCGTCCTCCGGCTCTCGAAGGCGAGCACGAGCTCCTCCCGCGAGACGCCGAGGTCGCATGCTCCGCCGTCGAGCGCGGAGAGCACGATCTGCTGCGCGACCTCCTGGAAGCCGCTCGGCTCGCGCCAGTCGCGGGCGGCGCAGGGGTCGGCGACCTTGGCGGGCGCGTAGGAGGCTCCGCCGAGCGCCAGGTAGGCGGCGACGAGCGCGAGGGAGACCGCGAGCGCGACGGCGATCGCCCGCATCAGACGCTCACGTCCCGTCGGTCGAGGAGGATCGGAACGAGCGCGGCGAGGCCCAGGAGCGCGGCGGCGAGGAACGACCGCGAGAACGCGTTGGTCGCGGCGCGGTCGAGCTGGTCCTGGAGCTTCGAGGCGAGCCCCTCGGCCGCCGGCCCGCCGCTCCGTGCGTCCAC
>DASTWB010000124.1:0-5470 GCA_035758725.1 Gaiellaceae bacterium | reverse complement strand
ACTGCTGCCTCCCGTAGGAGTCTGGGCCGTGTCTCAGTCCCAGTGTGGCTGATCGTCCTCTCAGACCAGCTACGGATCGGAGCCTTGGTGAGCCATTACCCCACCAACAAGCTAATCCGCCGCGGGCTCATCCTCAGCCGGAAGCCGAAGCCACCTTTTCTGACGAGCCCGAAGGCTCGAAAGGCTATCCGGTATTAATCCGGGTTTCCCCGGGCTATCCCAGTGCCGAGGGCAGATTACCCACGTGTTACTCACCCGTTCGCCGCTTTCCCCGGACCCGAAGGTCCGGTTCTCGCTCGACTTGCATGTATTAAGCGCGCCGCCAGCGTTCGTCCTGAGCCAGGATCAAACTCTCCGTGAAGGAACTTGTGTCAATCCGGCCTGTTTCGCCGGCTGAACAACTCGTTCACCTTGAGCTTGAGCTCAAAGGTCTGACCATCGACCGAAGTCGAGGGCAGACGGGTTAACTTGAGCCCGACCGGCCAGCAAGCTGACAGGTCAGGTCTCGGCGTTTCACGCACGCTGTTGAGTTTTCAAAGACCGTCGCTGCCTGGCGACGTAAAAAAGCCTCCGACTCGCGCCAGAGGCCCCAAGGAGATCCGAACTTACGGTTCGTATCCTTCCTTCTAGGGGCGCTCCAGTCGTCGAGGGACAGGGACTTTTCAACGCCGCCCGTCCGGGCAGCCCGCGTATGGTAGCAACGCCTAGGGTGCTGTCAAGCGGGCGTAGCGGCGTTTTCCGGCCTGCAGGAGGGCCCCCTCGAGGGCCGATCGGGGCAGGTCGAGCGCTGTCACCGCCTCGCCGTCCAGACGGACGCCGCCCTGCGCGATCAGCCGTCGCGCCTCGCTCGTCGTGAGGCCGAACGCAGCGGCAAGGAGCGCCGGCACGTGCACGGGGTCGCCGTGGGAGAGCGTGACCTCCGGAACGTCCTCCGGCGCCTGCCCCTCGCGCACGACGCGCGTGAAGTGCTCCTCCGCCGCGCGCGCGGCCTCCTCGCCGTGGGCGCGAGTGACGATGAACCGCGCCAAGCGGAGCTTCGCCTGCATGGCATCCCCCGCGAGCGGATCCTCGTCGCTCTCCATCACCAGCCTGAAGTAGTTCGGGAGCAGCTCGTCCGGGAGACGCATCGTCTTCCCGAACTGGTCCTCGGGCGCTTCCAGCAACGCGATGTAGTTTCCTCGCGAGCCGCTCATCTTCAGCCGGTCCCAGCTCTCGATCAGCGGCGTGGTGAGGACAACCTGCGGGTCCAGGCCGTAGGCGGCCATGACCTCGCGGCCGGCGAGCAGGTTGTAGAGCTGGTCGGTTCCGCCGAGCTCGACGTCGGCATGCACCGCGACGGAGTCGTACGCCTGCATGAGCGGATACAGCAGCTCGGAGACCGAGATCGGCTCCTGCGCGGCGAACCGCTTCGCGAAATCGTCCCGCTCGAGGATGCGGGCGACGGTGATCGTTCGTCCGAGGTTGACGACGTCGGCGTACGACAGCTTCGACAGCCACTCGCCGTTGAACCGGACCTCGGTTCGCTCCGGGATGAGAATCGTGTAGGCCGACTCGAAGAAGCGCTCGGCCATGCGGTCGATCTCGGCGTCGTCGAGAACCGGACGCTCCGCCGAGCGGCCCGAGGGGTCGCCGATGCGCGTCGTGTAATCGCCGACGATGAGGACGCCCGTGTGCCCTTCGTCCTGGAACGCCCGCATGCGCTGGAGAGGGATCCCGTTGCCGATCGTGATGTGCGGGGCGGTGACATCGATGCCGAGCTTCACGCGCAGCAGGCGACCCTCGGCGAGCTTCTTCTCGAGGGCGCCCTCGGGCAGCACGTCGACGGCGTTCCTGGTCAGCTCGGTGACTCCCATGTCCGGCCAGCGAGTCTAGACTTCGCCGGTCTTGCGTTTGCTCCGCCGCAACCATTCCGCGGCGCCGGCCAAGAGGCGCAGGATCAGGAAGCTCCGCCTACTGGTCCTCATGCTCGCCCTCTTCGTGTTGGCGTGGGCCTCCTTCATGTTCGGCCTGGTGACGGCCGTCGCCGCCGAGGCCCCCAAGTGCGACCCGGCCCGGCAGCACCACCAGGTGAACACGAAGATCTACGACTCGACCGGCAACAAGATCCTCGCCGTCCTGCGCGGGTCGGAGAACCGCGTGCTCGTCGACTACGACGACATCTCGCCGCTGATGAAGCAGGCGATCGTCGCGGTCGAGGACCGCCGCTACTTCGAGCACCGCGGGGTCGACATGCGCGCGATCGCGCGGGCGCTCTGGGCCGACGTCCGCAAGCAGGGGGTCGTCCAGGGCGGCTCCACGATCACGCAGCAGTTCATCAAGAACTCGTGCAGCGACAACAGCCGCTCGATCGGGCGGAAGGTCCGTGAGGCCACCCTCGCCTGGGGGCTCGAGCAGCGCTGGTCGAAGAAGAAGATCCTCACCTCGTACCTGAACACGGTCTACTTCGGGAACGGCGCCTACGGCATCGACCAGGCTGCGCGCATCTACTTCGGCCACCGCGCGAAGAAGATGACGCTCTGGGAGGTCGCCCTCCTCGCCGGCATCCCCGCCGACCCGAGCCGGTTCGACCCGGTCACGAACCCGAGAGCCGCCCGGCAGCGGCGGCGCACCGTCCTCCAGCTCATGCTCCAGACGAGCACGATCTCGCCGGAGCAGTACCGCCGCGCAGACCGTGAGCCGCTCCCGAAGGAGATCCACCACCCGGACACCCGTGGTCCGGGCGGCTACTTCGCGAACTACGTCACCCAGCAGCTCGTCGACAAGTACAAGACGCGCGGCGTCTTCGGCGGCGGGCTCGTCGTCCACACGACCCTCGACCTCGGGCTCCAGAAGCTGGGCCACCGCGCAATCGCGCGCTGGCTCAAGGACGCGGACGGCCCCGCGGCGGCACTTGTCGCGGTCGACCCGCGGGACGGCGCGATCAAGGCGATGATCGGCGGCTCGAACTTCCGGGAGAGCCAGTTCAACCTCGCCGTCCAGGGCGAGCGCCAGGCCGGCTCGGCGTTCAAGCCGTTCGTGCTCGCCGCGGCGCTCGAGCACGGCATCTCGCCCGAGACGACCTTCGTCTCGAAGCCGACCACGATCTTCCTCGGGGACAAGGGCTGGGCCGTCTCGAACTACGAGGACGAGTACCTCGGCCCGACCGATCTCGAGACGGCGACGATCCATTCGGACAACTCGGTCTATGCGCAGCTGACGGCGCTCGTCGGCCCGAAGGCGGTCCGCCGCGCCGCGCACGAGCTGGGAGTGACGAGCCGGCTGAACGACTACTTCGCGATCGGGCTCGGAGCCGAGGCGGTCAACCCGCTCGAGATGGCGCGTGCGTTCTCGACGTTCGCCAACCGCGGCCGGCGCGTCGACGGCTCGATCTTCGGGAACCGGCCGCGCGCGATCTCGTGGGTGCACCACGTCGGCGAGAAACGGCGCGCGAACGCGCCCGTCCAGAGGCCCGTTCTGGACCCCGAGAAGGCCGACCTCATGAACGACATCCTCCAGAAGGTCGTCCGCCAGGGAACGGGCCGCAAGGCGGCGCTCCCGGACCGCCCGGCCGCCGGCAAGACGGGGACGACGGAGAACTACGGCGACGCCTGGTTCGTCGGTTACACCCCCCAGCTCGCGGTCGCCGTCTGGGTCGGCTACCCGAAGACCCTGACGCCGATGCTCACCGAGTACGACGGCGAGGCCGTCGCGGGCGGCACGTACCCCGCCGTGATCTGGAAGTCCTTCATGGAGTCCGCGCTCGAGTACCTGCACGAGGAGCCGGCGTACTTCGACCTGCCCAGCCTGCCCTATTCGGTGCCGGTCAATGTCGTCCAGCGAGGCGGGCGCCTCCTCGTGGACAACGGGGTCTGCCGCGAGGCCAAGAGTGTCTGGTACTTCTCGGGCCAGGCCCCCGAGCGGGAGGCCGCCTGCAAGCCGAACGAGGTCGAGGTTCCCCGCGTGATCGGAAGCACGCTGGCCGACGCGAAGGAGCGGCTCGCGGCGCAGCCGCTCGAGTACGACGTGATCTACAAGCCGGCGAAGGCCGGCCAGCGGCTCGACCTCGTCCTCGGCCAGATTCCGGCCCGCGGAACCCTGTCGGCGTACGACCAGGTGACGTTGATCCTGGCGAAGCCGCGCTGGGGCGTCGTGCCGAGCGTGATCGGGATGCCGGTTCCGAACGCGGTCAGGCGGCTCGAGAAGCTCAAGCTGCAGCCGGCGGTGGAGGGCGACGCGGCGTTCGGCCGGGTCATCCGCCAGGAGCCTCGCGGCGGGAGCGTGGCCGCGGCGCCGGGCCTGCCGATTCGGCTGGTCGTAGCGCGCGACTGAGGAAGCTCGACCCGGCGAGGCCGTACCGCCACGGCTGCCCCGCCGCCTTCGTGATCCCGATCCGCAGGCCCACGGCGATCTCGGGCTCGGTCGGGCGTTCGAGGAGCTCGAACGGATCCTCGTCCAGCGGCAGGCCGTCGTGGTCGCGCGTGATCCCGAGTGCCTGGCAGAGGCGACCCGGGCCTGCGCAGAGCAGGCGCGGATCGTCCAGCCCGCGCCGCTCGCGCATGACGCCGACCCCGTGCGTCGGCTCGAGCGCGCGGATCAGGACCGCCTCGGCAGAGCCGGTCGACGAGCAGACGAAGTTGAGGCACCAATGGATGCCGTACGAGCGGTAGACGTACGCGTGGCCCGGCGGCCCGAACATGGACGCGTTCCGCTCGGTCCTCCCGCCGTACCCGTGCGCGGCGGGATCCTCGTGGTCGTAGGCCTCGACCTCGACGATCGTGCCACCGACGCCGTCCACGAGGAGCGTCACTCCGACGAGCTCGGGCGCGACCTCGTGGACCGAGCGGGCGAAGAAGTCTCTGGAGACGCTCATTCCTCTCGAGGGCGCCGCGCGTCGTAGCGAACGAGGGCCGGGATCGCGGCCGCGACGACGACGGTTCCGACCACGCTCAGGATCCCGCCCGAGACGATCGACGCGCGGACGCTCGTCAGCGAGGCGACGATCCCCGCTTCCACGTTGCCGATCTCGGGCGCGCCGGCGACCTGGGCGAGCTCGATGCCCGAGACTCGCCCGCGCATCGAGTCGGGTGTCTCGGTGAGGAGGATGTTCCCGCGGAGGACGGCGCTCACGAAGTCCGCGGCGCCCGCGAGCGCGAGGAAGAGGAGCGCGAACCAGAGCGCGTCGGCAAAGCCGACGATCGCGATCGCGACGCCCCAGCCGGCGGCGGCGATGCACACGGCGAGACCCTGCCGGCGCACGGTCATCATCCAGCCCGACGTCACCGACGCGGCGAACGCTCCCGCGGAGGTCGCTCCGTACATCAATCCGAGCGCGCCCGCGCCACCACCCAGCTGCTCGGCAAAGGCGGGGAAGAGCGCGCGCGGCATCCCGAAGATCATCACGATCGTGTCCACCAGGAAGATCCCGAGCAGCACGTTCTTCCCGAGGACGTAGCGGAAGCCGTCCGCAATGGAGCGCAGGCTCGGACGGTCG
>DASTWB010000269.1:0-2592 GCA_035758725.1 Gaiellaceae bacterium | reverse complement strand
CCGACTCCAGGGTGAGGACGTGGCAGCCTCGGCGCCGGCATTCGTCCGCGCAGGCGTCGAGCAGCGCACGGGCCGCCCCGCGGCGGCGGAACGCCTCGTCGACGAAGAGGTCCGGGATCCAGCCCTGCATCGTCGTCCAGTTCAGCCTCGGCTGGATCCAGAGGCTGACGGCGCCGGCCAGGTCGCCGTCCACCTCGGCGACGTAGATCCGGCAGTCCGCGTGCTCGAGATGGGCGAAGAAGACGTCGCGCTGCGGTTGCGGGTCCTCCGCCACGGCCGGCCGTGTCAGGTCCTCCATCAGCCGGAGGACCCGGTCCGCGTCGCGCGGCTCTGCCTCGCGCACGATCACGGGATCGAGCGGTAGAGGCGGAGAAACGTCTCGCGGAAGCCGCGCCGGGGCCAGAAGCGGGACGAGAGGAGGTTCGTGACGCGCCAGTCCGTGACCATGACCTCGTACCCGCGCTCGCGCGCCCACGCGAAGCTCGCTTCGGTCAGGGCGACCCCGGCTCCACTGCCGCGAAGCTCCGGACGCGTGACCGCCCAGGCCAGGAGGACGGCGCCGTCGATGCCGGCGAGCCCACTGTGGGTCGGCGACAACGCCGTGGGTGCGAGCTCGAAGCCCCCGGCGACCTCGCCGTCCTGCTCGGCCAGCAGCAGCCCGAGCTCGGGATTGGCGAGGTCCTCGAGCACCTCGTTGCGGTACCACTCCTCCGACCTGCGAGGGCCGCTCGAGAAGACGGGCGAGCCGCCCTGGTGGTCGGGCAGCAGCGGGCTGAGCGCCACGAGGGCTTCGACATCGGCCTCGGTGGCAAGGCGAACGTCGGCGGGCATCTCGGCATCCGGTATCTCCATGGCGGCGAGCGCCTGCTGCTGGCCGAAGCTCAGCCGGTGCCAGGACTGGAGCAGTGGGCCGTCGGAGGCCGGCGCGACCGCATAGTGGCGCGTGCGGCCCTCGTCGACCCACCGCTCGGCCGCCGCGGCGTAGAGGTCACGCAGATCCTCCGCCTCCTCGACGGCGTGTCCGGCAGGGTCGACCCAGACGTTCGCACCCCACATCTCGTCGTCCTTCCGGATCCCGAGCAGGTAGCCGACGACCCGGCCCTCCCGCGTCCCGACCGTGCCCGAGGCCTCGTCGCCCCGCCAGAGCGCCTCCACCTCTGCGCGGTAGTCCGCGGGCTCGGTGAGAAGCGGCTCCGCCCGGCGGTGGCGCCGATGCCGCTCCGCCAGCAAGCGGGCGGCATCGTCGAGGTGTTCGTCGGAGAACGGCTCAATCACGAGGCCCGGCATCGGCGGAGGACGATACCGTTGGCCCTGCGATGCCCAAGACGCTCACCGGCGAGGAGCTGCAGCTCGACGACGCGCCTGCGCGGGAGTCCGATCTCTTCCTCGTCGACGGCAACAACCTCGCCTACCGGGCCTACTTCGCGCTCCCCGAGGAGCTCGCCACGAGCGAGGGGATGCCGACGAACGCGCTGCTCGGCTTCACGAACATGCTCTTCAAGCTCCTCACCGACTACCGGCCGAAGGGCGTCGCCGTCGCGTGGGACACGCGGCCGGCCGAGCGGATCGAGCTCGCCGAGACGTACAAGGCCGACCGGCGGCCGATGGCCGACCTCCTCCGCGAGCAGTTCCCGTACTTCCGGCCGATCGTCGAGGCGTTCGGCTACCGGAACCTCGAGTTCGAAGGCTGGGAGGCGGACGACGTCATCGCAACGCTCGCCACCCGCGCCGACCAGGCCGGAATCAGGACGACCGTCGTCTCCACGGACCGCGACGCGTTCCAGCTGGTCTCGGACAACGTCAACCTGATGATGACCCCGCGCGGCGTCTCGGACGTCAACGTCTACACGCCGGAGCGTGTCGAGGCCCGGCTCGGCATCACGCCGGAGCAGATCCCCGACTTCATCGGCCTCAAGGGCGACACCTCCGACAACATCCCGGGCATCCCGGGGATCGGCGACAAGACCGCGTCGCAGTTGATCCAGCAGTACGGCTCGCTCGAGGGCGTCCTGGAACACGCGGAGGAGCTCACGCCGGCGCGCCGCAAGAACATCACGGAGAATGCCGAGCAGGCGGAGGTCTCGAAGCGCCTCGCCACCATGCGGCGGGACCTCGAGCTGGACTGCGACCCGTCCGAGCTCGTCCTCTCGCCGCCCGACCGCTCTCGGCTGAAGGAGATGTTCCGGCAGTTCGAGTTCCGGAACCTCCTGAACCGCGTGGACGAGCTCGATGCGACCGTGCCGGCCGCCCCGCTCGTCGTCGAGGGGGTCCAGGTGCCCTGGCGGGAGGGCGAGCTGCCGGAGTCCGGGGCGATCGCCTCCGAGGACGGCCGGGTCGCCATCGCGACGGCCGAGGGAGTGGTGGTCGCGGCGCGCCCGCAGCGGCTCGGGCCGCTCGTCGCCCACGACGCGAAGGCGCAGCGCGTCGAGCCTGCGGAGGACACGCTCCTCGCCGCCTACCTCATCGACCCGGGCCGCGCGACGTACGAGCTCGACGACCTCGCGGCCGAGTACGGGATCGAGCTCGTCCCGGACCCGCCGGCCGACGAGGACACGTCGGCGCTCGTCCGCCACGCCGCCGCCACACTGCGGC
>DASTWB010000255.1:0-4605 GCA_035758725.1 Gaiellaceae bacterium | reverse complement strand
CCAGGTCCTGCCCGAGGTCGACGAGGCGCATCGGGTCGGATGCGCGAAGCGCCCGCAGGCCGAAGAACTGCATGATCGTCGAGCCGCCCACCCAGATGACGGCCATCGAGATGTGGACGAACAGCAGGAAGTCGTACCAGGTCATCGCGTCGGTCTAGAACAGGCGCGAGAGCTTCATGGCGGCGCCCATGTCCCCGCGGACCTTGAGCTTGCCGGTCATGTAGGCGGTCGTGGCGTTGAGATTGCCCGCAGCGATCTCGCGGAACGTGTCCTCGGACGCCGCGATGGTGGCGTCCGCATCTCCTCCGCCCTCGCTGACCGCGACCTTCCCGTCGTCCACGTCGACCTTCCACGTGCCGGCGCCGTCGATCTCGAAGACGTAGGAGTTGGTCATGCCCGCCGTCTTCGACGGGTCGATCCGGCCCTCCAGGCCTTCGAAGAACTCGCGCGCGCTCGCCGTCATGGGCGGCGAGACTACACGACCGGCTCGGGTGCCAGGCGCCTCGACCCGCGCGACGAGGGCAGCAGGAGCGCCGGCACGATCGCGAGCGCCGGGACCGCCGCGCAGAGATACATCGCCGTCTCGAGGTCGACGTGGTCGGCCACGGCGCCGAGGGCGAGCGCGGCGATGCCTCCCAGCCCGATGGAGAAGCCGATCGAGATGCCGGAGGCGAGCCCGATCCGACTCGGGAGGTATTCCTGGCTCATCACGCCGGTGACCCCGAAGGTGCTGACGACGCAGACACCGACGAGCGCCAGGGCCACGGCGCCGGCCGCACCACCCACGGCGACGAAGAGGACGACGAGGGGCGGCGTCGCCACGACACTCGCGACGAGGACCGGACGGCGGCCGATGCGGTCGGCGATCGGACCAGCGACGAGCGTTCCGATCCCGCCCGTGAACAGCATCAGCGCGAGCAGGGTGTTTCCGTACTTCTCCGAGTGCCCGAGCGACACCGCCCAGAGCGGGACGAACGTCAGGAGCCCGAACCAGCCGACGCTGCGCAGGGCGATCACGGCGAGTAGGAGCGCGAGCGCGCCCGGCCGGTCCTCCCCCGTCGCGGGCCCCTCCCGCACGGGCTCGGGCGCGAACGTCCGCAGATAGCCCATGGTGGCCAGGAGGAGCACGGTGACGACGATCGCCGGAACGGCGATCAGCAGGCCGCCGGGGCGGCCGAAGGCGAGGAGCAGCGGCGCGGTGACCAGCGCGCCGAGCGCGACGCCGACATTCCCGCCGATCGAGAACAGGGACATCCCGCTCGCACGCCGGTTGCCGCTCACGTAGGCGGCGAACTTCGAGCCCTCGGGGTGGTAGGCGGCCGTGCCGAGCCCCGAGACGACGACGAAGAGAAGGCAGAGCTCGTAGCTCGGCGACGCGGCGACGAGCGCCATCCCGGCGCCGGCGAGTGCGACGCCGGCGGGCAGAAGCCAGACGGCGCCGCGACGGTCGGACCAGAGGCCGAACAGCGGCTGGATGATCGAAGAGGCGAGCGCCGAGACGAGGACGAGCGCACCGACGCGCGTATAGCTGAGGTCGAACCGCCCGACGAGGAAGGGCAGGAGCGCGGGCAGGGCGCCGTTGGAGAAGTCGGTGGCGAAGTGGCCGGCCGAGAGGGCCGCGATCGCCTTCCTGTCCACCTCCCGCCGCACGACCGCAGGCTAGCCATCACTCGAAAGGGGGATGCCCCGAGCTCGTAAGGAGGCTTCAGTGAGCCGAGGACGGTCCTGCGGAAGTCCCGGCTGAGGAGGCCAATCGCGATGGCGTTGCTCAGCAGGCTGGCGCGCATCAGCCTGCTCTGGAAGTTTGCTCTCGTCAATCTGATCCCGATCCTCCTGCTCGGGCTCGTCCTGCAGCACTTCCTGCACAGCCGGGTCTCCGAGCGCGCGATCGGCGACGCGACGCAGCAGGCGCTCTCCATCTCGCGCTCCGAGGTCGAGCGATTTCTCTCCGAGCACGACCTGCGCTACGGGCTCACGACGCAGGAGATCGACGCCCTCGACGACACGCTTCGGCGGCCCGAGAACCTGCGCCATGTCCAGGGGATCACGGTCTGGAACCGCGCGCTCAAGGTCGTCTACTCCCCGCGCCGGCTGGAGATCGGCCGCCGGGTCCCCCTCTCGAACGACGTCCGGCTCGCGCTGAACGGGAAGGTCACGTCGCACCGTTCGGGGAGCAGTCTCGCCGTCTACGTCCCGCTCTGGCCCGAGTCGAGCCGCCGGCCCGAAGGCGCGGTCGAGATCTCCGTCGCCTACGCGCGCATCGAGGCCGGCGTGCGAGGCCGGACGAATAGGTACTCGCTGCTGATCTTCATCGGCCTGGCGATCCTGTACGGGGTCCTCTTCCGCATCGTCGCCGCCGCCTCGAAGACGCTCCGCCGGCAGGCCGAGGAGAACCACCACCAGGCGCTCCACGACGCGCTGACGGACCTTCCAAACCGCACGCTCTTCCACGACCGCGTTCAGCAGGCGCTCGCCTCGGCGCGACGGGAGCACATCCCGGCGGCGGTGATGATCATGGACCTCGACCGGTTCAAGGAGGTCAACGACACGCTCGGCCACGCAAGCGGGGACGAGCTCCTGAAGCAGGTCGGGCTCCGGCTCGCGGGCAGCCTGCGCGAGAGCGACACCGTCGCGCGCCTCGGGGGCGACGAGTTCGGCGTCCTCCTGCCGAAGGTCGTCGACGCGGAGGCCGCGGTGGCCGTCGCCCGCAAGCTGCGCACCACGCTCGAGGAGCCGTTCACGATCCACGGGCTCGCGCTCCAGATGGAGGCGAGCATCGGAATCGCGCTCTTCCCCGACCACGGCGCCGACGTCCAGAGCCTGCTCCAGCGAGCCGATGTCGCCATGTACGTCGCGAAGGAGCACCCCGCGGGCTGTGAGGTCTACGCGCGGGAGCGCGACGACTACAGCCCGGACCGGCTCACGCTCCTCACCGAGCTCCGGCGCGCGATCGACCGCGACCAGCTCGTCCTCCACTACCAGCCGAAGGCGGACCTCCGGACCGGCGAGATCAACGGCGTCGAGGCCCTCGTCCGCTGGGAGCACCCCGACCGCGGGATGATCCCGCCGGACGAGTTCATCCCGCCCGCGCAGAAGACCGGCGTGATCGGGCCTCTGACGCTGTTCGTCCTCCACGCGGCGCTGCGGCAGTGCCGGACCTGGGCGCTGCAGGGCCTCGAGCTCTGCGTCGCCGTCAACCTCTCCACCCGCAACCTGCTCGACGTGCACCTCCCGGACACGGTCGGAGAGCTGCTCGCCCGGTGGGAGGTCCCCCCGCGGCTCCTGGAGCTGGAGATCACCGAGAGCACGATCCTCGCCGACCCCGTCCGGGCCATGCAGATCCTCTCCCGGCTCGACGAGATGGGCGTCAGGCTCGCGATCGACGACTTCGGCACAGGCTATTCGTCGCTGGCCTATCTCAAGCGCCTGCCCGTCGACGAGATCAAGATCGACAAGTCGTTCATCCTCGGGATGGAGGAGAGCGAGAACGACGCGGTGATCGTCCGTTCCACCATCGACCTCGGACGGAACCTCGGGCTGCGCGTGGTGGCCGAGGGCGTCGAGACCGCGAGGGCCTGGAGCCGGCTCGCCCAGCTCGGCTGCGAGGTTGCGCAGGGCTACTACCTCAGCCGTCCCGTGCCCGCGGAGCAGCTGACGGAATGGCTGCGCGAGCGGGTCGCGGAGCGGCCCGAGCGCCGCCTCCGGTCCGCCTAGGCCGCTGCCGGCGCGACGTCCGCCTTCGGCGGACAGTGGCGCTCGATGAGCGCGCGGGAGAGATCCCAGTGCGCCGCGACGAGCTCCCGGCGGTTCTGCTCCAGGATCAGCTCGTCGGCGCCTGCAGCGCGCAGCGACTGGCGCGCGAGCACGAGCTCGGCGATGCTGGAGACCAGCTCTTCGACGGTCGGGCGCTCGGGATGGAGGCGCGAGGGCGCAGGGGGCCGCAGCGTGGTGCTCATGACCCCAGTGTCATCGGCGGGAATCAGCAAATGGTTAAGCGGGCGAAAAAGTTTTCGAAGCTGTCGCTGAGTTAGCATCGCGCGTCCAATGGAGGTTTCGGTCTCGGGCCCCGACTCCCTTGCCGTCGAGGCCCGGGTCGTCGCGTTCGCTGTTCGGGACGGAGCAGCCGGGCCGGAGCCCCTCGGGCAGCGGGTCCGGGCCCTGCTGGACGAGGACGGCTTTCGCGCGCAGCCGGGCAACGCCGTCATGCTGCACCTCCCGCCGGATGCGGGCGTCGAGCGCGTCGCGGTCGGCGGGCTCGGCACCGAGATCGACGCGGACGCGATCCGTACGGCGGCCGGCGCGGTCGCCCGGCTCGTGCAGCCCGCCGGCGGGACGCTTGCCTGGGTTCTCGACGACTCCCTGCAGCTCTCTGCCGCGCAGCAGGCCTGCGCGGCCGTGGACGGTCTCCTCCTCGGGGCGTACGACCCGGGCATCCGGAAGACCGAGGACCGGAAGGCCGAGCTCGAGCGCGTGGTCTTCGTGGGCGGCGACGACTCGGTGCTGCGCGAGGCCGAGCGCGCGCTCGTCGTCGCGCGGTGGACGAACAGGGCCCGCGATCTCGCGAACGAGCCGCCGAACGCGCTGACGCCCGCGCGGCTCGCGGAG
>DASTWB010000207.1:0-2030 GCA_035758725.1 Gaiellaceae bacterium | reverse complement strand
CGCTTGAGGCCGGGCAAGTAACAAGTTGTTACTTGGAGCTAGGAGCCGACGACCAGGGCGACGTGGGCGCCCATCAGCTCGCGCGGCTTCATGCCGTCGAGCGGGCCGACGATCTTGATCCGCAGGTCGCGGGCGAGCCTGAGCGCCTCGCCGCGATACCCGGGCCGGTACATGACGAGCGTGCGGGTGAAGTCCGTCCGGCTCGCGTTGCCGACGTTGCCGATCGAGTAGCCGCGCGCCTCGACCCTCGAGGCCGCGTCGTGCGCTGCGCCCGACACGCCGTTCCCGTTCAGGACGATGACCGTCGTCTCGCCGCGGGAGAGCCGGGCGGTCGAGCTCCCGATCTTCGGCTTCGCCTTCGTCGGGGCCGTGATCCCGATGCTGCGCTGCTGCGCGGTGTCGCGCATCCGCTCGGACAGCGGCTTGCCGAGGAGTGCGACGGCGAGGATGAGGATCAGGACGAGCTCGAACGCGGCGAACGCGCTCGCGACGAGAGTCGCGGTCCGCCACGGACGGACCAGGGTCTCGGGCGGCGGCATGCTCATCGACTGATCCATCGGCGGACGCTTTGTTCGCCTGGACCCCCGACTATCCTCCCGTCCGATGTTCGTCTCCTTCGAGGGCCTCGACGGGTCCGGCAAGACGACCCAGGCCGAGCTCCTCGCCGAAGCGCTCCGGAAGGACGGCCGTCAGGTGGTGGCGACGCGCGAGCCGGGAGGGACGCCGCTCGGCGAGCGCGTCCGGGAGCTCCTGCTCGACGGCGACGCGATGTCGCCCTGGACGGAGGCCGCGCTCTTCACCGCGGCCCGTGCCGAGCTCGTCGACCAGGTCATCGGCCCGAAGCTCGCCGAGGGGGCCGACGTGATCTCCGACCGGTTCATCGACTCCTCGCTCGTCTACCAGGGAATCGCCCGCGGCCTCGGGATCGAGCGGGTGCTCGCGCTCAACCTGGACGCGATCCGTGGGATCCTCCCGGACCTCACGTTCCTGCTCCTCGTCGACGTGGACGAGGCGGCGAAGCGGTCGAGCGGCGCGCGCGACCGGATCGAGCGGGAGGGCGAGGGCTTCCTCACGCTCGTGGACAACGGCTACCGCCAGCTCGCCGGCCTCTTCCCCCAGCGCGTCGTCGCAGTCCAGGGCGACCGGCCGGTCCACGACATCGCGAAGGAGGTTCTCGGCGTTGTTCGAGGACGTGCCGGAGCAGGCTGAGGCGAAGGCGCTGCTCGAGGCGGCGCTGCGGGAGGGCGTCGCGCACGCGTACCTCTTCCACGGACCGCCCGGGATCGGCAAGCGGGCGCTGGCGCGCGACTTCGCCGCCGAGCTGCTCGGCGAGCACGAGCGGGTCTCGCGCGGCGCGCACCCCGACCTCTACGTGCTGGAGCCGCTCGGCGACCAGATCCGGATCGACGCGATTCGCGAGCTCCGCCGTGACCTCCACATGCGCCCGTTCGAGGCCGACCGCCGCATCTACCTGATCTTCGGCGCGCACCTGATGAACGAGGAGGCGGCGGACGCGCTGCTCAAGGATCTCGAGGAGCCGCCGCCGTACGCCGTGATCGTCCTCGTCGCCGACGACGTGGGCCCGCTGCCGGAGACGATCCGGTCACGCTGCCAGCCCGTGCCGTTCCGGCGGCTCTCCGAGCGGGCGGTCCGGACCGTCGTCGAGGCGCGGGCTCCCGGGCTCTCGGAGAACCAAACGGCGGCGCTCGCCCGGGTGGCGTCCGGGCGGCTCGACCGCGTCGAGCGGCTGCTCGACCCCACCGCCGCCGAACGAAGGGAGAAGTTGATCGAGGTCGCGCGGGCCGTCTACCGAGACGCCGACTTCGTCCCCGCCGAGGCGTCCGGCGTGCTCGTCGACGCCGCCGGCGAGCGGGCCAAGGAGGCGAGGGCGAAGGCGGAGGAGGACCTCGAGCGCCTGGACCTTCCGGACCGCGAGGCCGAGCAGCGTCTCCGCCGGGCTGCCAGGGGCGCGGAGCGCGAGGAGCTGCTGCTCTCCCTCGAGGAGCTCGCCGCCTGGTACAGAGACCTGA
>DASTWB010000183.1:0-5446 GCA_035758725.1 Gaiellaceae bacterium | reverse complement strand
CTGGAGGGTCTTGCATCTGCCGGCGGCGCGCCCTAGTGTCCCCCCTGCGTCGAGCACGGGACGCGAGTAGGGCGAAGCAGATCCCGAGGGCCGTAGCCGGAAGGCGAAAGTCAACAGGATCGGTGGACGAAAGCGTAATCGGCTCGGCGAACGATCTGGCGCAGAGAGGCTCTCGGGTTTCTCGGCGCCAGATCCTTTTTTGTGGTCCTTTTGCACCCGAGCACGATCACCCACAGGCTGTGGAAATGTGGAAAAACGAAAAGTCTGCAAAGAGCGGGAAGTTGTGCTCGCGGAGGCCTTGCAAGCCGCCGGCCAGGGCCGTAATGTCCCCCTTGCGTCGAGCACGGGACGCGAGTAGGGCGAAGCAGATCCCGAGGGCCGTAGCCGGAAGGCGAAAGTCAACGGGATCGGTGGACGAAAGCGTGATCGGCTCGGCGAACGATCTGGCGCAGAGAGGCTCTCGGGTTTCTCGGCGCCAGATCTTTTTTTGTGGACCGGAGACGGCTCCCCGGGTCGCCGACTCACCGCCCCGCTAGGATCGCGCCCGATGCACCTCCGCCAGCCGAGCATCGACCGCGGCGTCACCTCCTTCCTCTGGGCGTTCGGCCTGGGCCTCTACCTGTGGCTGGGAATGCTCGCGGTCGGCGTCGACGGTGCGACGGCGTTCATCCTCAGCGTCGTCGCCGCCTGCGGGATCTTCCTGCTCGTGCGCCTCTACGGCGGGGACGACGTGCGGAAGCCGTCCCGTCAGTCGAGCAGGACGCGCGCGGGCAGCCGGTGATCGCCGGCGAGCGCGCCGACTAGTCGGCGCGCGAGCTCTCCGCCCAGGGCCGCCTCGAGCCGGTCACGCGCGTGCGGCCGCGCCTGGGCGACGCACGACACGCGCGAGCAGTGGTCGAGGAGACGGCTGACGGCTTTCCCGTCGTCGGGCGGCAGGACGTTCACGGCACTCTGTCTATCGTCGTGGCCGCGCCGCCCGGCGATCCCTGGCGGGAGGGAACGCCGACGTCTGCGAACCCACCGAAACCCTCGCGAGTCTGCCGAAAACCTAGTACGAGATGAGCGCGTGGAGCGGGTACTTGGCGAGACGTTCGCGCCCGCCGAGGAAGGTCAGCTCGATGATGAAGTTGACGCCGACGACCTCCCCGCCGAGCTGCTCCACGAGCCCGGCGATCGCCTCGACCGTGCCGCCCGTGGCGAGCACGTCGTCGTGGATCACGACCCGCGCGCCCTGCCCGATAGCGTCGGCGTTCAGCTCGAGGGCGTTCTGGCCGTACTCGAGCGCGTAGGTGGCGCTCACCGTCTCGGGCGGGAGCTTCCCCGGGCGCCGGGCGGGCACGAAGCCGCAGGGCACCTCCTTCGCGATCGCCGCCCCGAGGATGAACCCCCGCGCCTCGGCACCGAGCACGAGGTCGGGACGCTGCTCCCGGGTCCAGTCGGCCAGCTCCGACACGGTCTGTGCGAGTGCCTCGGGGTCGCGGAGGAGCGGGCTCACGTCCTTGAAGCCGACGCCGGGCTCGGGCCAGTCCGGGACCTCGCGGACGCGTGTCTTCAGGTCGATTGCGCTCATGACGCGGCAACCTTACGCAGCGAGCGCCAGAAGAGGAGCTGCGACAACTCCTGAGCGAGCTCGGCGAGCAGCTGCAAATCCTCCATCCCGCTCTGCCGGCGCTCGGGGTTCCTCGAGCGCAGCGCCGGTGCGACGACGGCCGAGAGGAGACCCACCTCGCGGTCGGCGGCGGACCGGAAGGAGCGCAGATGCCGGGCGTCGATGCCGAACCGCGCGAGCTTGGCGCAGGCGGCTGCGATGTCGGCCTCGCCCTCCCGGAAGAGGCGCTCTCCCCCGTCGATCCGCGATTCGAGCAACCCGTACTCCTCGAGCTGGCGCGCCAGCGCCGGAGTCAGGCCGGTGCGCTCGCACAGCTCGGCGAGCTCGATCTCCTCCTCGCTGGCGGAGAGGCCCGCGCGGCGCCGCCTGCCGCCCTTTGCGGCCGCGGTGGCGAGCTCCTGGCGAATCACCCTGAGCGGCAGGAACTCGTCGCGCTGGAGGCGCAGAATCGTGCGCAGGCGGTCGACGTCCTCCTCCCCGAACAGCCGGTAGCGGCCGGGCGTCCTCCGCGGCGCCAGCAAGCCCTGGTCCTCGAGGTACCTGATCTTCGAGATCGAGATGTCCGGGAACTCCTCGCGCAGGAGCCGGCAGACGGCACCGATCGTGAGCGGCCGCTCCTCGGCCTGCGTGACGGCGGTCGCGCTCACTGCTCCAGGAACGTCAGCCGGTACTTGCCGATCTGGACCTCGTCGCCGTCCGCGAGCGGCGAGGAGTCGATGCGACGACGGTTGACGAACGTCCCGTTCAGGCTGCCCTGATCCTCGATGGTGAAGCCACCGTTCCCGCGCACGATGACGGCGTGCTTGCGGGAGACCGTCACGTCGTCGAGGAAGATGTCGCAGTCGGGCGAGCGCCCGATCGTGGTGCGGTCGTCCTTCGGGACGAAGTGCTCCCCCGCCCGGCCGCCGCCGGACCGGACGACGAGGGCGGGGCCTTCCATCCCGAGATCCTCGAGCGGCGACTGCTCGTCGAGCTCCTCCGGCGTGAACGCGACCGTGGTGTCGGCCCCGCCGGGATCGCGAACGAGCGCCGCACCGCACTTGGAGCAGAAGTTCGCGGCCTCCGGGTTCTGGAAGCCGCACTCCGGGCAGTAGACGTGCGGCACGCGGTGCGCCTCAGGCCTCCGGCGGGGCAGCCTTGCCCGCCAGGATCGCCGCCAGCTTGTCGACGTCGACCTCGCTCAGCGGCCCCTCCCCCGCTCCCTCCTGCTTCTGGAGGCGCGAGACGAGCTCCGCGCGGAGGATGTCGATCTTGCCGTGCAGCAGGCGGCGCCGGTACGACACCTCCTGCTCTTCGCGCTGGAGGTCGTCGATCAACGACTTGAGGCCTTCGTCTGAGAGGGATGCGAGATCGGGCAACGGTTCCATGTAGGCCTTTCGGTCGTGGGTCAGTAAACCAGTCGGGCGGTTAAGGGTCAACCTCAACTTGAGCGTTGGCGGTCAGACGCCGGCGTCCTCGCCATTCTGCAGCACGTCCTCGACGAGGCTCCGCAGCTCCTGCTCCAGCTCGGCCGAGGCGTCCTCGCTCTCCCCCTCCGCGTACACGTGGACGAGCGGCTCGTCGGGATCCGGCAGGACCTGTGCCCAGCCGCGCTTGTCGAAGACCTTGATCCCGTCGCGCAGGTCGACGTCGCGATCCTTGAGCCGCTCCGTGAGCACGCGCATGACCAGTCCCTTCTGCGCCCAGGGGCACGGAACCTGCCTGTGGACGACCCGCGAGACGGGTAGCTCGGAGACGAGCTCCGACAGCGGGCGCTCGACCGGTGCCAGCAGCTCGAGCAGCTTGCAGAGGCTCGCGATCGCATCGTAGGCGGGAAGAAACTCGGGGAAGACGTAGCCGCCGCCGACGGCGCCCGCGAAGATCACGCCGTCCTCGGAGGCGGCCTTCGTCAGCTCGGCGAGCGACGCCGGCGTGCGGATCACCTCGAGCGACGAGCCCTCGACGAGGCGCTCGACCTGGCTGGTGACGGTGACGGGGAAGGCCAGCTTCCCGCGTCGCCCGTCACTGCCGATCAGGCGCAGGAAGAGAAGCAGCGCCTGCTCGACCGGGATCTCCCGTGCCTGGTCGTCGACGAGGTAGAGGCGCTCGGCTGCCCGGTCGAAAACGACGCCGAGGTCGGCGCCGACCGCCCCCACGAGACGCTTGGTCTGGCCCACGAGCCCCCGCAGCGTGGTCGTCTCGCCCGGAGGGAGATCGGGCGTGAAGGTGTGGGCAGCCACGGCCTCGACTCCGAGCGGCCCCAGGACGAGCGGCAGCACGAATGACGCCGCCGAGTAGCCGTAGTCGACGACGATCCGAAACTGGCGCCGCCGGATCGCCTCGGTGTCGAGATTCGACAGCAGGTCGTCCGCGTACCCCTCCCGCGCCCGCGCCGGGTAGCTGATCTCGCCGACGTCGCCGGCCGCCACCAGCCGGAGCTCCTGGCGCGAGAAGTGCTTCTCGATCTCCTTCTGGAACGAGGTGGAGGCCTCGATTCCGGGATGCTCGAAGAACTGGATCCGGATCGCTTCCGGGTCGGTGGTGCTGAGCCCGACGTGGAAGCCGGCCTCGTAGCCGTGGCTCTTCAGGAGGTGACGCGCCACGGCGGCGGGCAGGACGCGCAGGTCGGCCACGTTGACCCCGGTGGAGTTGAGGCCGGAGATCATCGCCCGCTTGATCATCCGGCAGGCCGGCGCCGACTCGCGGCTCGCGACCACGCGGGCGCCGCGCTTGAGCGCGGTCCCCATCGCCGCGGCGATCCGGAGCGCCGTGTCCGGCGTCAGGTCGACGTTCACGAGCCCCGTCACGCCGCCGCCCCCGAACAGCTGCGGCGTCGAGCGCGTCTCGAAGATGAGGTTCTCGAAGACCTGCGAGCCGGACTCGACCTCCTTGAACGGGAAGATCCGCACGCCCGGCATGACGACGCTCTCCGCCCCGATCGTGACCTGGTCCCCGATCGCGACGTCCTCGTGGATCCGGACGTGGGAGCGGATGTCGCACGAGCGGCCGACGATCGCACTCTCGATCAGCGCGCTGCGGCCGATGTGCGTCGAGGCGTCCACGACCGAGGCGACGGTGCGCGCGCGTTCGCGGAGGGTCACGCTCGACGACAGGACGGAGTACGGGCCGACGGTCGCGTCGGCCCCGATGCGGCAGTAGTTCCCGAGGTACGCCGGCCCCTCGATGCGGTCGATGTCGTCGATCTCCACGCCCTCGCCGAGCCAGACGTTCCCGCGCAGGCGGACGCCGGGGATCTGCAGCTGCACGCTGCCGTCGAGCGCGTCGAAGTTGGCCTGGCGGTACTGGGCCAGGTTGCCGATGTCCTGCCAGTAGCCCTCGACGACGTGCCCGTACACCGGCCGGCCCATCTCGAGGAGCAGCGGGAAGAGCTCCTTGGAGAAGTCGTACGGCCGGTCGGTCGGTACGTGGTTCAGAACCTCGGCCTCGAGCACGTACACGCCCGTGTTGATCGTGTCGGAGAAGACCTGGCTCCACGAGGGCTTCTCCAGGAAGCGCTCGACGCGGCCCTCGTCGTCGGTGACCACGATCCCGAACTCCAGCGGGTTCTCCACGGACTTCAGCGCGATCGTGGCGGCCGAGCCCTGCTCCTGGTGGAACCGGACGAGCCGCCCGAGGTCGAAGTCGCAGAGGGCGTCCCCGGAGATGACGAGGAACGTGTCGTCGAGCCGGCCGCTCGCGAGCCGGACGGAGCCGGCCGTGCCGAGCGGCGACTCCTCGACCGAGTACTCGACGTTCATCTCGACGCTCTCGCCGCTCCCGAAGTAGCTGCGGATCGCCTGCGGGAGGAAGGCGACCGTGACGATCACGTCCTGGAAGCCGTGCGCCTTGAGGAGCTCG
>DASTWB010000182.1:0-4508 GCA_035758725.1 Gaiellaceae bacterium | reverse complement strand
GACTCCGACAGGTAGCCGGCGATCTCGGGCCGGCGGAACGTGTGGTTCCCGAGCGTGACGACGTCGGCGCCGGAGGCGAGGAGCACCTCCGCGAGCCGCGGGGTGATCCCGAGCCCGTCGGCGGCGTTCTCGCCGTTCACGACGCAGAGGTCGACGTCGAGCTCCTGCCGGAGGCCGGGGAGCAGGCGTTCGACGGCCCGCCTGCCCGGCGCGCCGTTCACGTCCGCGACGAAGAGGATCCTGAGGGCTCGGTTCAGGTTGGGGCTCGGCCTGGCGGCTCGGTTCCGATTCTGGACCGAGCTCTCGTTATTGGACGCTCAGCGTGGCGGCGGGATGGACTTCGAGAGAGACGTGGTTCCCCGCGTCCTGCGTGTACCGGGCGAGCGCCTGGCGCTCGTACCGCGAGAAGTCCATCACCGTGCCGAGCTTGGAGCTCGACGCCGTGACACCGGACCCGACGGTCAGCGTGGGATCCGGGCGGAGGTGCGTCAGCGAGACGACGAGCGAGGGCTCGCTCGACGGCTGCAGGTCGATCCTCGACCCGAGGCGCCTGCCGCTGATCACGTAATCGCTGATGCCGACGACGACTCCGTCTACCGGCGCGTAGACGTCGGTGCCGGGAGCCGCGCCCACGTCGAGCACCGCGTTCGCCGGGCCGTCGCCGCCGAGCTGGTACCACGCGAGCCCCGCCTCGTCGCCGCCGGCGAGCCGCCGCACGAGCCGCGCGAACAGTCCCTTGTTCGCCTGCTTGCCGACCGGCTCGAGGGGCAGCGCGCCGTTGTCGACGGCGTGGTACCCGACCGCCGTGATGCGCTGCTGTGCCACCGGAACGCGGAGCTGGAGCGAGTTGTGGACGGCCACGACCTGCGGCTGCGGAGGACCTGTCGGCAGGAGGCGCTGCGCGGGTGCCGGAGCCGACGAGACCGCCGGTGCGCTCGACCCCGAGCCGAACGCGGTCAGCAGCAGGGTCGCGAGGACCGCCGCGGAGGCGAGAACGAGAACCGCGATCCGCCGCGCACGGTGCTGTCCGGCCGCGCGGCGCCGACGGGCGCGGCGCGCCTGTTCCACTCCCCTGCGGGACGGCATCGCGCGGACACTAACCGACGGGCGGTCGCGCTTCAGGTTCAAGGCTTGTGACACGGCGACGGGCGATTGTAGAGCCAAATCCGTCCGGAGTTCGTGACGGGCCAACGCAAGGTTCCCATCTTCCGCGAAGTTCCAGTCCCAAGCGGGCGGCCGAAGGCGGACGACGCCGGCAGTACGATCACCTCGATGCCACCGGTCGACCACAGGATCGAGATCCCGCGCTGGATGCAGCTGGTCGGCCTGCCGTTGGTGCTGCTGTTCCTCTGGACGCTTGCGAGCACGGTCGCTCACGTCGTCTTCCTCTTCATCGTCGCCGGGCTCATCGCGCTCCTGCTCGACCCGCTCGTGCGGGCGCTCGGGCGGCTGCGGATTCCACGCGGATTCTCGATCGCCGTCGTCTTCCTGAGCTTCGCGACTGCGTTGGTGGTCGGCGTGATCGCCATCGGCGTCGTGGTCGTCGACCAGTCTCGTGAGGCTGCGGACCGGATCGACACCTACCTTACGGTCGAGCACGGACAGACCTCCCAGACCGACGCGGAGCGGGATGTCGACCGCCTTCAGGCGTGGCTCGACGATCACGGGCTCGAGCGCGTCAAGGTCCGGAAGCAGGGTCAGGAGTTCGTGGACTCGCTGCGCGACGCGGACCCGCAGGAGTACACCTCGCGCGCGATCGACTTCCTCGAGGGAGCGGCGCTCTCGATCTTCGAGATCCTGTTCTCGATCGTCCTGATCGTCGTCGTCTCGATCTACATGCTGCTCGACATGGGGCGGCTGTCGGCGGCGGTCGACCGGCGCTTTCCGCCCCGGCCCGACTCCGGCTCGCTGATCCCGCGAATCGAGAGCGCGCTCGCCGGCTACGTGCGGGGCCAGGTGCTGCTGTCGCTGATCATCGGCGTGAGCGCGGGCGTCGGGCTGTGGGTGCTGGGCACTCTCGGATGGGGGCCCGACGGCATGGACCAGTACGCGCTCCTCTTCGGTGCCTGGGTCGGCGCGATGGAGCTGATCCCGTACCTCGGGCCCTGGCTCGGCGCCATCCCTCCCATCATCTACGCGCTCATCGTCGACCCCGTGTCCGCGATCTGGGTCACCCTGCTCTTCCTCGCGATCCACCAGATCGAGGGGCACATCGTCGTCCCGAACGTGATGGGGAGCGCGCTCCGCCTCCACCCGCTGCTCGTGATCTTCGGCCTGCTCGCCGGCGGGGAGATCTACGGCCTCGCCGGGATCTTCGTTGCGCTGCCGCTGCTCGCCGTGCTGCGGGCGATCTGGGAGTTCATCGGCGAGCGTGTCGAGCTCGAGAAGTGGAAGGGGGAGGGGCCGGTGCCGGTCGAGGTGGGGATCGAGCCCCCGGTCCAGGAGGCGCCCGTCCCGCCTCGGGCTAACGTGGGAGGGCCGTGAGCACGTTTCCCGTCACGCGGCTGCGGAGGCTGCGGAGCAGCGGCGCGCTCCGCTCACTCGTCCGTGAGACGCGTCTCGACCTCGAGTCGCTCGTCCTTCCGCTCTTCGTCGGCCCCGCGACGGAGCCGAACGAGGCGCTGCCGGCGATGGGGCGCTTCTCGCTGGAGGACCTCGTCGCCGAGGCCGAGGAGGCCCGCTCGCTCGGCGTCCCGGCAGTGATCCTGTTCGGGATCCCTGAGGAGAAGGACGAGCAGGGGTCGGGCGCCTGGGACGACGACGGCGTCGTCCAGCGTGCGCTCCGGGCGCTGCGTGCCTCCGTCCCGGGCCTCGTCCTGCTCACCGACGTGTGCCTGTGCGAGTACACCTCGCACGGCCACTGCGGAGTCCTCGAGGGCGATCAGGTGGCGAACGACCCCACGCTGGAGCTGCTCTCGCGGACCGCCGTCAGCCACGCCGAGGCCGGGGCCGATGCAGTCGCCCCGAGCGACATGATGGACGGCCGGGTGGCGGCGATCCGTGGCGCCCTCGACGACGCGGGCTTCGACTCGACCCCGATCCTCTCGTATGCGGCGAAGTACGCGTCGGCGTTCTACGGGCCGTTTCGCGAGGCGGCCGGCTCGGCGCCCGCCTTCGGCGACCGCCGCGGCTATCAGATGGACCCGGCCAACGTCCGCGAGGCGCTCCGCGAGTGCGAGCTGGACGTGGCCGAGGGGGCCGATGTGCTGATGGTCAAGCCGGCCCTGCCGAATCTGGATGTCATCCGGGCCGTGCGCGAGCGCTTCGACCTCCCGGTGGCCGCCTACAACGTCTCCGGCGAGTACGCGATGGTGAAGGCGGCGGCCGCGTCCGGCTGGATGGACGAGCGGCAGGCCGCGCTCGAGTCCCTCACGGCGATCAGGCGGGCCGGCGCCGACGTGATCGTCACGTACTGGGCGAAGGACGTGGCCCGCTGGCTCTGAGAACTCGCTCCGAGCTCTGGGCCCGGGCCCAGCGGCTGATCCCCGGCGGCGTCAACTCGCCCGTCCGCGCGATGCGGGCCGTCGGGGTCGACGAGCCGCTCTTCGTCCGGCGCGGCGAAGGGGCGTACCTGGAGGACGCCGACGGTCGCCGCTACGTCGACTGGGTGCAGTCGTGGGGCGCGCTGCTCTTCGGCCATGCGGACCCGCAGACCGTCGAGGCCGTGCGCGAGGCGGCACTCGACGGCACGAGCTTCGGCGCCGCGACGGAGCGCGAGGTCGAGCTCGCCGCGGAGATCGTCGAGGCCGTCCCGTCGGTCGAGATGGTCCGGCTGGTCTCGTCCGGGACCGAGGCCGCGATGTCGGCGATCCGGCTCGCCCGCGGCGCGACCCGGCGGGACCGGATCCTGAAGTTCGCGGGCTGCTACCACGGTCACGCCGATGCCCTCCTCGCGGAGGCCGGGTCCGGCGTCGCGACCCTGGGGATTCCCTCTTCGGCCGGCGTCCCGGGCGACGTGACCGCGCACACGATCGTCGTCCCCTACAACGACCTCGACGCCACGGCGGCGGCGGTCGCCCGCTACGGCGAGGGGCTCGCCTGCGTGATCGTCGAGCCGGTGGCCGGGAACATGGGCGTCGTCCCGCCCGGGCCGGGCTTCCTCGGGGGGCTGCGCGCGCTCTGCGACGCGAGCGGCGCGCTGCTGATCTTCGACGAGGTGATCACGGGCTTCCGGGTCGCCCGCGGCGGCGCCCAGGAACGGTTCGGCGTGGTGCCCGACCTCACGATCCTCGGAAAGATCATCGGCGGCGGCCTTCCGCTCGCGGCGTTCGGCGGCCGGGCCGACGTCATGCAGGAGCTCGCCCCGCTCGGGCAGGTCTACCAGGCCGGAACCCTCTCCGGAAACCCGCTCGCGACCGCGGCCGGGCTCTCGGTCCTGGGACGCCTTCGCGATCCCGCGCCGTACGAGGAGCTCGAGCGGCGCGGCGCGCGCCTCGAGGAACCCCGGCACCGGCGGGACGACGCCCATGTTCCCGGCCACCGGCTCGACGATCACGCAGGCGAGCCCC
>DASTWB010000128.1:0-4619 GCA_035758725.1 Gaiellaceae bacterium | reverse complement strand
TGACCTTCCTCCAGGGCTAGGCTTCCCGCCGGATGGCCCGCGAGTACCCGACCGCGCTCGAGCTCGTCGGCAATACGCCGATCGTGCGGCTTCAGAAGCTCGGCCCGCCGGGCGGCCCGGAGCTGCTCGCGAAGCTCGAGTACCTCAACCCCGGCGGCTCCCTGAAGGACAGGATCGGGCTGCCGCTGATCGAGGCCGCCGAGCGCGACGGCCACCTGAAGCCGGGCGGGACGATCGTCGAGCCGACCTCCGGGAACACGGGCGTCGGGCTCGCGATCGCGGCCGCGATCAAGGGCTACCGCTGCATCTTCGTGATGCCCGACAAGATGAGCCAGGAGAAGATCTCGCTCCTGCGGGCCTACGGCGCCGAGGTCGTGATCTGCCCGACCGCGGTCGACGCCGACTCGCCCGAGAGCTACTACTCGGTCTCGGACCGGCTGGCCGAGGAGATCCCGGGCGCGTTCAAGCCGGACCAGTACTCGAACATGGCGAACCCGGACGCCCACTACGAGCAGACGGGGCCCGAGATCTGGGAGCAGACCGGCGGCGAGATCGAGGCGTTCGTGGTCTCCGTCGGCACCGGCGGGACGATCTCCGGCGCGGGCCGCTACCTGAAGGAACGCAACCCCGACATCCTCGTGGTCGGCGCCGACCCGGAGGGCTCGGTGTACACGGCGATGGAGGACTCCGACATCCACCCCTATCTCGTCGAGGGGATCGGCAAGGACACCTGGCCGGACACGATGGCGAGGGACGTCGTCGACGAGTGGATCCGCGTGTCCGACCGGGACTCGTTCATCACGGCCAGACGGCTCGCGCGCGAGGAGGGGCTGCTCGCCGGCGGCTCGGGCGGCACGTCCGTCTGGGCCATGCTCGAGGTGGCCAAGCGCTTCGGGCCGGGCGCCCGGATCCTGACGATGATCCCCGACAGCGGGCGCAACTATCTCTCGAAGTTCTTCGACGACAACTGGATGCTCGACCACGGCTTCCTCGAGCGCCGGGCGCCGGTTCCGACCGTCGAGCAGGTGCTCCGCTCCAAGCAGACGGAGGAGCCGGACATCCCCGACCTGATCACGATCGCGGCGAACCAGAAGGTTGGCGCGGCCATCGACCTGATGCAGCGCTACTCGATCTCGCAGCTTCCGGTGATCAGGGACGGAGAGGTCGAGTCGCTCGCGGACGTCATCGGCTCGCTCCAGGACCGCGACCTCCTCGACCGCGTCTTCAAGAACCCGGACGCGCTGCACGAGGACGTCGTCGCCGCGATGCAGCCGCCGCTGGCGGCGATCGACGCCGCCGAACCGCTCGACGAGGTCTTCTCCACGCTGTCGGGCCGGACGAACGCCGTCGTCGTCGCCAAGCAGGGAAAGCCGGTCGGCGTCCTCACCCGCACCGACCTGCTCGAGTACCTCGCCCACAACCGTTAGCCGGCACGTGCGGGTCGCGCTCTTCTCCGACGTGCACGGCAACGCGGTCGCATTCCGGGCGTTTCTCGCCGACCTCGACCGCCAGGAGGTGGACCGCGTCGTCTGCCTGGGAGACCACGCGCAGGGTGGCGCGCAGCCGGCGGAGTGCCTGGAGCTGCTCCGGGAACGCGGCTGGCCCGCGGTCCTGGGCAACTCCGACCACTTCCTGCTCACGCTCGACCCCGGCGAGGAAGCGGTGACCGACGCCCAGCTGGACACGGCCCGCTGGTCCGCGTCCCAGCTCTCGGAGGAGCTGCTCGAGTTCCATCGCGGCTTTCGGCCGACGGTCGAGGTGGATCTCGGCGGTGGCCGCTCGCTCCTCGCATTCCACGGCTCTCCGCGGTCGCGCGACGAGTTCATGACGCCGTGGATGGAGGAGAAGGCCTTTCGCGCTCCGCTGGCCGGGCTGGACGCGACCGTCTTCGCCGGGGGGCACATCCACCTGCAGTGGACGCGCCGGTGCGGGCCGGCCTACTTCGTCAACCCGGGCAGCGTCGGCCTCGCGTACGACCATGACCAGGACGAGGAGTCGTTCACGGCCGACCCCTACGCCGAGTACGCGATCCTCACGCTCGACGGGCCCGCCGTCGGGGTCGAGTTCCGGCGCATCCCATTCGACGCGGCCGAGGTGGTCGAGGCGATCGAGGCGAGCGGGATGCCGGACCCCGAGCGCGCCGCCCGCTTCTGGCGCTAGCGCGGGACGCCGACGTAGCGGAAGCCGAGACCGGGAACGTCCTCGCCGTCGACGGGGTAGGGCCGCCACTCGAAGAACCGCTCCTCGAAGCGGGCGTCGAGCTCTGCCCGCATGACGCCGTACTCGTGGAGGCCCTCGTGCTCCTCCTCCCATTCGGGCGTCATGGGGCGGTAGCGCTCCCAGCCGAAGTCGTCGACGACGAGCGGCCCGCTCAGCAGCCGAAGGACCTTGTCGAGCGCTGCGCCGAGGTCGTGGACGTGGTGGAGCGAACGGCTGGCGACGACGGCGTCGAACGGGCCCGGGTCGTCGAAGTCCTCGACCGTCGTCCGGCGGAAGATCGGGCCGTCCGGCGCCTCGGGGTCGATCGCGACGACCTCGTGGCCGGCCTCCGCGAGCGCGCGCGCCAGCTCGCCCTCGCCGCAGCCGATCTCGAGCACCCGTCGTGGCGGTGGGCCGAGTTGAGAGAGTACGAACTCCTTGAGGTCGGGCAAGGCGATCGAGGTCACGCAGGCGCGGAGGATCGCCGTTCGCGCGCAGCTCCTCGACGGCTCGGCCACGGACGTGTTCGAGACGGTCCGCCGCCTCGGGTTCCTCCAGATGGATCCCATCTCGACGGTCGCACCGCCGCAGTATCTCGTCCTTTGGAGCCGTCTCGGCCCCTATGACCGCTCAGCCCTCGACGGGTTGCTGGAGGAGCGGAGGCTGTTCGAGTGGAACGCCTTCATCTGGCCGCGCGACGATCTCCCGCTCATCCGGGCGCAGATGCGCGAGCGGTGGGGGCGCTACAAGCGCGAGCGCTGGGCGCTCGAGTTCCTGAAGGAGCAGTCGGCGCTCCGGCGCTACGTCCTCCGCGAGCTCGAACGGCGAGGCCCTCTCCCCTCCCGCGAGCTCGAGCACGCCGATGCACGGTTTCACGAGCGCACCGTCTGGTGGGGCACCCGGGCGCAGCTGACGTGGATGCTGGAGCTCCTGCACCTGCGCGGACAGATCGCCGTCGCGGGCCGCAGCGGAACCCACCGTCTCTGGGATCTCGCCGAACGGGTCTACCCGCCCACGGAGACCATCCCGGCTGCCGCCGCCCGGCGCGCCCGCGCCGAGAAGCGCTTTCGCTCACTGGGCGTGAAGCTCGAACGAGGACGCCTGATCGCGCACCCGGACGCCGATTCGCGGCCGGTGCCCGGACGCACGACCTTCCTCTCGCCGTTCGACCGGCTGGTCCACGACCGCGACCGTGCCGAGGCGCTGTGGGGGTTCCGCTACCGCCTGGAGATGTACGTGCCGAAGGCGAAGCGCGAGTACGGCTACTACGTCCTCCCGATCCTGCACGGGGACGACATCGTCGGCCGGATCGAACCCGTGTACGACCGGAAGACGAAGGTGCTCTGCGTGAGAGACGTCTGGTGGGAGCCGGGGAAGCGGGAGGTCTCGCTGGACCGGCCGCTCCGGCGCCTCGCCGCCTTCCTCGGCGCGGATAGCATCCGAACCTAGATGGACTTCGAGACGAGAGCGATCCACGCAGGCCAGGACCCGGATCCGGCCACGGGCTCGGTCACGGTCCCGATCTACCAGACGTCGACCTTCGTCCAGGAGGCCGTGGGCGTCCACAAGGGCTTCGACTACGCACGGGTGGCGAACCCGACCCGCACGGCGCTCCAGCTGTGCCTCGCCTCGCTCGAGAACGCCGAGTTCGGCGCCGCGTACGCCTCCGGGATCGCCGCGACGACCACGCTCATGCACCTCGTCCACCCGAGCGAGAAGGTCGTGTCTGTCAACGACGTCTTCGGCGGCGTCTACCGCCTGTTCACGCAGGTCTACGAGCCGAAGGGGTACTCGTTCGAGTTCCTCGACGTGGAGACGATCAACTCGTCGCTCGCCGACCACATCGACGAGAAGACACGGATCGTTTGGCTCGAGACGCCGACGAACCCGCTCCTCAACGTCGTGGACATCGCAGCCGCGGCGAAGGCCGCGCACGAGGTCGGCGCGATGGTCGTCGTCGACAACACGTTCGCGACGCCGTACCTCCAGCGGCCGCTCGACCTCGGCGCCGACGTCGTCCTCCATTCGACGACGAAGTACCTCGGCGGCCACTCGGACACGGTCGGCGGCTTCGTCGCCACGAACGACCCGACGGTGGCGGAGCGCCTCTACTTCCTCCAGAAATCGCTCGGCGCCGTCCCGGGGCCGATGGACTCGTGGCTCGTGCTGCGCGGGGTGAAGACGCTGGCGCTCCGGATGCAGCAGCACTCCGAGAACGCGCGCAGGGTCGCCGAGTACCTCTCCTCGCACGACGCCGTCGAGCGGGTCCTCTACCCCGGCCTTGCGGATCATCCGGGCCACGAGATCGCCGCGCGCCAGATGACGGGTTTCGGCGGCATGGTGTCGTTCGAGCTCGAGGGCACGATCGACGAAGTCGTGGCCTTCGTGTCTGGTCGTCGCTTCTTCGCGCTGGGCGAGAG
>DASTWB010000107.1:0-2367 GCA_035758725.1 Gaiellaceae bacterium | reverse complement strand
GGCGCGGGCATCGCGAAGGTGCCGGAGCTGGTCGACGCGGGGGCGCCGGTCGGACTGGGCGTCGACGGCTCGGCGTCGAACGAGCGCAGCGACCTCTCGTTCGAGGTCAAGCAGGCGGTGCTCGTGGCGCGCGCCCGCCTGGGGCCCGGCGCGATGACGGCCCGAGAGGCCCTCGCGCTCGCAACGAGGGGAGGCGCCGCCGTGCTGCGTCGCGACGACCTGGGCTCGCTCGAGCCGGGCAGACGGGCCGACCTCGCGGTCTGGCGCACGGACGGGCTCGAGCTCGCGGGGGCCGCCGACCCGGTCGCCGGCTTGGTTCTTGCCGCGCCGCACAGAGTCGACCGTCTCTTCGTCGGCGGCGACGAGGTCGTGCGGGACGGGCACCTCGTCAGGGCGGACGAGGACGACATCGCGCGGGAACACCGCGCCCAGGCGCGAAGATTCCTCCCGTGAGCGCCTCGCTCTCCACCCACGTCCTCGACACCGGCGCGGGCAGGCCGGCGTCCGGCGTCCGGGTGGAGCTCCTGCGCGGCGACGAGCCGGTCGGCGCAGGGGAGACGAACGACGACGGCCGGATCCCCGAGCTGGCGACGGGTCTCGATGCCGGCGACTACCGCCTCGTCTTCCACCCGCCGTCGCCGTTCTTCCGCCGCGTCGAGCTCGAGATCTCGCTGGAGGACGGCCACTACCACGTCCCGCTCCTCGTCTCGCCGTACGGATGCGCGAGCTACCGCGGCAGCTGACGAGGCCGGAGCTGGAGGAGCTCTTCAGCGGGCCGAGCCTGCTCGTGGACCAGCTCGCCGACGGCTACGACCCGCTCGACCGTGCCGAGGAGGTCGCGCTCTCGCTCGACGAGCGTGACCAGGCCGCGGCCCTGGCCCAGCACCCGCGGATCGGCGAGCCGTCGCCGGAGCAGCGCGGCGGCGACCCCGCGATCATCACCGAGCTCGCATACCTGAATCAGGTCTACGAGGAGAAGTTCGGCTTCCGGTTCGTCGTCTTCGTGGCCGGCCGGTCGCGGGCGGAGCTCCTGTCGGTGCTGCGGGAGCGGCTCGAACGGACCCGGGAGGAGGAGCTCGAGACCGGGATGCGCGAGCTCGTCGCGATCGCGCGGGATCGATGGCAGCGGCGCTGATCGACTCCTACTGGCGGGACTGGCTCGACCTCCTGATCCGGTGGCTCCACGTCATCGCCGGCATCGTCTGGATCGGGACGTCCTTCTACTTCGTGGCGCTCGACAACCACCTCGGGCGGCCGAGGGAGCAGCGGGACGTCGACGAGGGAGTCGGCGGAGAGTCGTGGGAGATCCACGGCGGCGGCTTCTACCGGATCTCGAAGTGGACGGTCGCTCCCAAGGAGCTGCCGGAGCCGCTGCACTGGTTCAAGTGGGAGGCGTACACGACGTGGCTCTCGGGGTTCGCGCTCCTGGTCGTCCTCTACTACTTCGACGCGGAGACGTATCTCATCGACAAGTCCGTTCGGGACATCAGCCCGGGCGCCGCGATCACGCTGAGCCTGCTCGGCCTCGGCGTCGCCTGGGTGCTCTACGACGTGGCGTGCCGCGTGATCCGGATCGAGGAGCTGCTCGGCGTCTTCATGCTCGGCCTGGTCGTTGCGTCGGCCTATGCAGCGACTGAGGTGTTCTCGGCCCGGGCCGCCTACCTCCAGGTCGGCGCGATGCTCGGGACGATCATGGCCGCCAACGTCCTCTTCGTCATCATCCCGGCGCACTGGGAGCTCGTCCGGGCGAAGGAGCGGGGCGAGATCCCGGATCCTGCGCCGGCGCTCGAGGCGAAGCGGCGGTCGGTGCACAACAACTACCTGACGCTGCCGGTCGTCTTCACGATGATCTCGAACCACTTCCCGTTCACGTACGGGCACGACCGCGGCTGGCTCATCCTCGTCGTGCTGGTGGTGATCGGTGCCTGGGTGCGGCATTTCTTCAACCTCCGGCATGCCGGGCGGACGGCGTGGTGGATCCCCGTGACGGCGGCCGTGGCCGTCGTCGCGCTGGCGATCGCGATCCGGCCGGACGAGGGCGGGGGTGGAGGCGGGCCGGCGGAGGCGGTCACCGTGGAGCAGGCGCAGGCGATCGTCCGGCAGCGGTGTGTCCCATGCCACTCGGCGCAGCCGACGCGCGAGGAGTTCGACTCACCGCCCGCGGGCGTGGCGTTCGACACGCTGGACGAGATCGAGTCCCGGTCGGAACGGATCAAGGCGCAGGCGGTGGACTCGACGGCCATGCCGCTCGGGAACGTCACCGGCATGACCGACGAGGAGCGCGACCAGCTGGGCGCCTGGATCGACTCCTTGAAGTAGGTTCCCGCCGTGCTCGAGATCCAGGCAGGCCCATTCCTCTTCGTCGCC
>DASTWB010000018.1:0-2425 GCA_035758725.1 Gaiellaceae bacterium | reverse complement strand
ACCTTTCCAATGTCGACCCACACTGCCCCGCGCCCGTACCGAAAATCCGAGCCGGACTCAGGCGCCTTCGCGAAGATGGCTGCCGTCCTGCTCGGGCTCCTGGTCGGTGTCGTGGGGTTCTTCGCCCTGCTCATGTGGCTGGACGCGCGAGACGACGGCGGTACCGCTGCGGCCGTCGCTGCGCCGGCGGCAATGAGCGACCACAACACCGCGCTGCCGCTGGACAGCTTCGCCGGCGTCGTCCCGTCCAACGCCAAGGAGCTCGCCGCGGCACACCGGCCCTACGACGCGGCGATGCCGCCGATCCCGGCCACCGACGTCGTCAAGGTGCACATGACGCTCAAGGACATGGCGGTGCAGATCGCCCCCGGCGTCCGCTACAACACCTGGGCCTTCGACGGCCACGGTGCTCCGGGGCCCGTCGTCCACGTCCGCCAGGGCCAGACCGTCGAGATGACGCTGACGAACGGCGGCAAGATCCCGCACTCGATCGACTTCCACGCCGCACGGATCGCCCCGAACGTCGCGTTCAGGGACGTCGCGCCGGGTGAGTCCTTCACGTTCCGGTTCACGGCGAACGACCCGGGCGTCTTCATGTACCACTGCGGCACGAAGCCGGTGCTCGCCCACATCGCGAACGGGATGTACGGCGCGATCGTCGTAGAGCCGAAGCAGGCGCTGCCCAAGGCCGACAAGGAGTACGTGCTCGTCGCGAGCGAGTGGTACCTGGACGGCAACGGCATCGACCAGCCGGCGAACCTCGACATGGCGAAGGCGCGGCAGATGACCCCCGACTGGACGACGTTCAACGGCTACGCGAACCAGTACGTCAACCATCCGCTGACGGCCGATCCGGGCGAGACCGTGCGCTTCTGGGTCGTCGCAGCCGGCCCGACGCTCGACACGAACTTCCACGTCGTCGGGACGATCCTCGACCGGGCGTGGGTCGACCAGGACATGACGCGGTTCGAGCGCGGTGTCCAGACGGTCGCCGTTCCCGCCGGAGGCGGGGCGGTCTTCGACGTGAAGATCGACCAGCCCGGTCTCTACCCCTTCGTGTCGCACGCCTTCGCGCACGTCGACCTCGGTCAGGTCGGCCTGCTGAAGGTCGGCAACCCGAAGGGCTCGATGTCGCACTGAGTTCCTTCCCCAGCGGTGGCCGGCGGCTCGCCGGCCACCGCACCGAGCGTCAGGCGGAAGGCTCGGCCGTGTCCTCCAGGAGGCCGGCCGCCAGTGCGTAGCGCACGAGCTCGGCGCGGGTGGTGATGCGGAGCTTCTGCATGATGTGGGCCCGGTGCGTCTCGACGGTGCGCACCGAGAGGAAGAGCGCCTGGGCGATCTCCTGGTTCGTGTGGCCCAGCGCGAGCAGGCGCAGGACCTCGCGCTCGCGCTCCGAGAGCGGGTCCTCCTCGGCCCGGGCGCGCTCCTCGGCGTCGGCCGCGACGAGACGGGCGCCGAGGGCTGGATGCACGTACTGCCGCCCCTCGGCGACCTCGCGGATGGCGCCGACGACCTCGGCGTCGGCCGCTTCCTTCAGGACGTAGCCCTTCGCCCCCGCCGCGAACGCCTCGCGCACGTACGCCGGGTCGTCCTGCATCGAGAGGACGAGGACCCGGGTCTCGGGAGACTCCTCGAGCAGATCGGGGATCGCCTCGATGCCGCTGCGTCCGGGCATGACGACGTCGAGCAGGACGACGTCCGGCTTGTGCGCCCTCAGCTCGAAGATCGCGCCACGCGCGTCCGCGGCCTCGGCCACGACCTCGAAGTCCTCCTCGGCGTCCAGGAGCATGCGGATCCCCGAGCGGACCACGGCGTGGTCGTCGACGATGACGATGCGGAGGCTCAGCGGACCGGCACCTCGACGGCGACCGTCGTCCCGCCCTCCGCGCTGGACTCGACGGTGACACGGCCCCGAAGCAGGGCGATGCGCTCGCGCATGCCGAGCAGCCCGAGCCCGTCCTCCCGGGTCTCCGAGGGATCGAAGCCCTGCCCGTCGTCCTCGATCACCGCGACGACACGGTCGCCCTTCTTCGTCAGCACGACGCTCACCGTAGTCGCCTGAGCATGCTTGATGACGTTGGTGAGCGCTTCCTGGACGATCCGGTAGAGGGCACTCTCGATCTCGTGGGGGAGCCGCTCGTCGCCCAGCGCCGCCTGGACGTGCACCTCGAGCGCGGTCTGCTCTGAGAACGTCTCGGCAAGGCGCTGGAGCGCGGGGCCGAGGCCGAAGTCGTCGAGGGCCTTGGGGCGGAGCTCCACGGCGAGCCGTCGCACGTCGTGCAGCGTCGCGACGACGAGCTCCCGAAGCGCCAGGACGGACTCCCGCGTCTCGGGCCGGTCCCCGACGGCGTCCTCGATCCTCCGCAACCCGAGCAGGATCGACGTCAACGCCTGTCCGGTCTCGTCGTGCAGCTCGCGCGCGAGC
>DASTWB010000244.1:0-11127 GCA_035758725.1 Gaiellaceae bacterium | reverse complement strand
CCTGGACACCGCCTGCGACTCGCCCGTGAGGATCGACTCGTCGAGCCTGAGCGAGGTCGCGTCGACGAGGTTCCCGTCCGCGACGACCTGGTCGCCCGGCGCCAGCCGGACGAGATCGCCGACGACGAGCTCCTCGACGCGGGCATCTCTGGGCCGGCCGTCGCGCACGACGGTCGCGACCGGCTGGACGAGCGCAGCGAGCCGGTCGAGCGCCCGCTTGGCCCGCACCTCCTGCGTGATCCCGATCGCCGAGTTGGACACCAGCACCCCCAGGAACAACGCGTCCCGCCAGTCCGCGAAGACGAGGGTCAGCGTCCCGAAGACGACGAGGATCAGGTTGAAGACGGTGAAGACGTTCGCCCGGACGATGCTCCGGTACGAGCGGCTCGAGGCCAGGGGCGGCGACGGCCCGCGGGCGGCGAGCCGGCGCAGGGCCTCCTGTTCGGTGAGGCCGGAAGGCGACGGAGCGCCCGCCCCCGGAGGGCGCTCCGTCTGAACGGTCATGACGTCCGGCGAACGACCAGTACCGACGATGCCGCCTGGTGGGCGACGCGCTCGGAGACCGAGCCCAGCGCCTTCACGCCGCGAAGCCCGCGGCTGCCGACCACGACGAGGTCCGCGTCCGCAGAGAGCGACACGAGCGCCGAGACCGGCTCGTCCGAGATGCCCCGGACGTCGTCGCCGGCGGCGCGGCGGATGGCCTCGAGGTCGACGTCCTCACCGACGTCGGCGACGACTGGATCGAACTGCGCGTCGAAGCGCTCCGCGAGCGACTTCGCCGTCTCGTACGCGACGAGCGACTCGGGTGAGCCGTCGAGGCCGACGACGATCCGTTGCGGAAACCGGCCGAGGCCGGTGCGGGCGAGGAGGACGGAGCAGGGTGCCTTGTGGATGAGCTCGGTGGCCGTCGAGCCGATGACGATGCCGAGCGCCCGGCCGTGGCCGTGCGAGCCGACCGCGACGAGCGTGTCGTCCCAGCGGGCGATCTCGGCGAGCAGCAGCTCCCAGGGACGGCCGCGGGCGACCCTGCCCGCCACGGGCTTGTCCGCGATCTCCGCTCGGGCACGGTCGACGATCGCCTCGGCCTCCTCGCGGACGCGCTCCTCGTCGAGGTAGGCCGGGACCGCCGGCGCCGTCCCGCCCACGAGACCGGCGGTCAGGTCGTACGCGCTCACGAGCGTGATCGGGCCCTCGGCGAGCGTCGCGGCCTGGCGTGCGGCCTCGAGCGATTCCGGTGAGTCGTCGACCCCCACCAGGACACGCCGGAACGTCGAGACGTCGGTGGTGGGAGCGATGGTTTCCTGCGTCTCCATGGGGACCTCCTTCAGACGATGTGAGCCGGGGGACGGCGGACGACGAGCACCGAGCAGGGCGCCCGGTGTGCCACCCGCTCGCTGACGCTGCCGAGCGATCGGAGCCCGTGCAGGCCCCGACTGCCGATAACGGTCAGGTCCGCCTCCGCGGCAAGATCCACCAGCGCGTCCACCGGCCTGCGGTCGTCGAAGACGACCTCCGGGAGCTCCTGCTGGATCGCTGCGCGGTCGACGTCCTTGCCTCCCGTGGCAGAGATCGCGACGAGCTGCGCGTCGAACCTGTCCGCGACCGACCGCGCGACCGTCGCGGCCGCAAGCGACTCGGGCGAGCCGTCGACGCCCACGAGGATGCTGTCGGGGAACCTGCCGTAGCGCTCTCTCCGGGCGACCAGCACCGAGCACGGCGCGTCGTGGAGGAGCGAGGCGGCCACGCCGCCCATGAGCACGCCGACGGCGCGGCTGTGGCCGTGGGGGCCGACGGCGACGAGCGTGGCGTCCGATCGCTGCACCTCGTCCAGGAGGCACGGAACGGGAGCCCCGGCGAGCAGGTGCGTGCTTCCCGGATGCACCGTGTCGATCGCGTTGTGGAGGGCCGCCCGCGCCGACGCGTCCAGCTCCTCGAGCACGTGGCTCATCGCGAAGCCGGCGTGGACCGCGGCGTCCACCTCCGCAACCGCGACCAGACGGAGGACGCCGGTCGGCGCGCGAAGGCGTTCCGCCTGCCGTGCGGCCTCGAGAGCCTCGGGCGAGGAATCGACGCCGCAGACGATGCGGTCGAAGACGCCGAGGGCGTTGGCGGTCTCGACCGTCATCGCTGCTCGGCCCTCTGTGCGAAGTAGGCGAACACGACGATCAGCGAGGCCACGAGCGTCGTGATCGCGAGCCCGCAGATGAACCAGGTCGTCCCGTCGGTGAAGTCGAGCATGTTCGAACCTCCTGTTCGTCTTGATGCTCACCCGGCCCCTCGCGCCCGGAATCCGTGCGGGCGCGGAATGCTCCTGCGGGAAAGCCGCTACGCCGGATCGAGGAGCAGCAACGCGAGGAGGGCGGCGCGCTCCGGCAAGGCACTCACGACGACGTGCTCGTCCGCCGCGTGCGCCCCGCCCCCGAGCGCCCCCAGCCCGTCGAGGGTCGGGGACAGCTCGCTCGTGAAGTTCGCATCCGACGCCCCGCCGACGAGCCCGGCCTCGCCGACGTCGAGGCCCAGGCTGGCGGCGAGCACGCGCGCCCGGTCGCAGAGCGCCCTGTTCCCCGGCGTCGCGACCATCGGCGGCCGACGGAAGCCACCTTCGAGCGCGACCGTGAGGCCCGGCGGAAGCGGGCCTGCGTCACGGATCGCCTGCTCGACCGTGACTGCGGCCTCCCGCGTCGGAGCGCGCGCGTCGACCATCGCCGTCGCCTCGGGGGCGACGACGTTCGGGCGGAGACCCCCGTCGATCGTGCCGACGTTGACGGTGATGCCGCGGTCGGGGTCGTTGAGCGCGAAGAGGCGCTCGACCTGGCGCGCGAGCTCGAGGATCGCGCTGATGCCCTCCTCGGGGCGCGACCCGGCATGGGCAGCACGGCCGTGAACCGTGAGGCGAAACCGCCCCACGCCCTTCCGGCGGGTCTTCAGCTGCCCGTTGGACCCGGCCGGGGGCTCGAGCACGAACGCACGGGCCGCCCCGCGGGCGAGCAGCCGGATCCAGCGCACCGAATCCTCGCTCCCGACCTCCTCGTCCGAGTTGACCAGTACGACCGGTGTCACCGTGGGGGTCAGGCCGAGGTCGTGCAGCGCCCGGAGCGCGTACACCAGCTGGACGAGCCCGCCCTTCATGTCGTAGACGCCCGGGCCGTAGAGGCGCCCGTCCTCGATGCGCGGTGTCATCGACTCGACCGAGCCCAGCGGCCAGACGGTGTCCACGTGGCCCAGCACGAGCTGGCGCGGCGCCCCGCGCATGCGCTCGACCGGGCGGGCGTAGAGGTGGCTTCCCCCTTCGAATCCACGAGCCTGGCGTGTCAGGTAGCCCGCCGCTCCGAGCTCGCCGACCAGGAGCGCGACTGCGTCCCGTTGAGACGACGCCGGAACGGAGGGTGATTCGGCCAGCGCGAGGTCCTGCAGGAGCCGTGCCATCTCGCCCTGCCGGGCGCGGAGCCAGTCGAGGAGCTCGTCCTCCCTCACGTCAGCGGCTGAACTCGGCGGGGAACGGAAACGACTGGGTGTCCGACAGAGCGCTGAAGCGCCCCGGGCTGACATACGCGATCGGCGCGAGCCGCCGGAGGATCTCCGAGTCCTCACGGTCCGGACTCCTGACCGCCTCCTCGCGCGCCGCCGCCGCCACGATCCGGCCGACCACCAGCGATTCGTCCCCGAACCCCACGAGCCGGTCGAGCTCGCACTCGAGGAAGAGGTAGCAGCCGTGCACGAGCACGCCGTCGACCTTCTGGGCGGGGAACGTCGGCAGGGCCCTGAGGCTCGGCTTGCTCCCGTCAGGCTCCCGCCTCGTGGCCGCGAGCGACGCCTGCACCACCTGGAAGCGGTGCGGGAAGCTGACCGTGAAGACGCCCTCGCGCTCGACGTTCGCGTGTGTCGCGTGCCGGGGCGTGCAGACGAAGGCGTAGCGGTCGCCCCAGCCGAGCGGCAGCGCCATGTGCTTCGGCGCGATGTCGTAACCGCCGTTCGGCTCCTTGGTGCCGACGAGCACGAGTGGCGCGACGGCGAAGACGCGGTCCCACACGCTCCGGGGGTCGAGGACGACCGCGCTCGTCTCCTGGCCGGGCTCGTCAGGGTCGAACAGCCGGACGGGCGACCTCATGCCGCCACCTCGGCCCGAGTGAGGTCGAGCGCGTCGGCGATGTCGAGGTACACGTCGCGGTCGCCGAGGCTGTAGAGGCCGTCGAACTCGACTGCACCGTTCAGCTCGAGCACGATGTGCTCCCCGTCCACCGGGATGAGGTCGATGCCGATGAGGTCCGCGCCGATGGCGGCCGCCGCCGCCTCGCCGAGCCTGGCCGCCTGCCGTGTCGCGTCGGCCCGCCGGCGGCCGCCTCCGAGCGAGACGTTCGTGCGCCACTCGCCGGCGGCGGCGACACGCTCGGCCGCGCCGACGACACGCCCGCGGGCCACCAGGAGCCGCAGGTCGTGGCCCCGCGGCGGGATCAGCGTCTGCGCGATCGCGCCCTGGCGCCTGAACCACGGACGCGTTCGGAGCAGCTCCATGGCGGGCGCGATGTCAGCTTCGGTGTCGCAACGCAGGACGTCGATGCCCCAGCTGCCGAATCGCGGCTTCAGCACGAGCGGCGTCGGGAGCTCGATGTCCGTCGAGTCCGGAGAGACGAAGACGGTGGCCGGGGCCGGAACCCCAGCATGCTCGAGCCGGTGCGCCGTCAGGAGCTTGTCGTGGGCCCTCAGGAGCGCGCTGGCGTGGTTGAGCACTCGGGCGCCGCGGCGCTCGATGATCGCGAGCGTCTCGAGCCCCGGCTCGATGCCGTCGAGGGTCTTCGCCACGTCCAGCCGGCCGATCGCGACGTCGTTCTCGCCGAGCGAGCGCATCGCATCGGGCGGCGAGAGGAGCACCGCCGGGAGACCGCGCTCGCGCCAAGCGGCGACCAGTTCGAGATTCGTCTCCTGATCCCAGCCCACGACAGCGATCTGTCCCATCGAGGAGATCGTCGGGCTCAGCGGGGCGAGTGGCATCCGCGTCGGCGCCGATCCGCGTGCGGAAAACCCACGACCCGCGTTCTCACGTCGGAAAAGCCGCAGCCGGAATCCGCGGGTCCGCCGATTGCGGGGCAGTGTGGGCGGCGCAGACTGGGGCCCGATGGCCAGAACGTTGACGGAACCGCTTCGAGCACGCCACGACGACCTCCGTCCCCGCATCGAGCAGATCGGCTCGGTCGCGCGCCTGGTCCCCGAGCTCGATCCGGCCGCGCGCGTCGCGGCGATCCATCCGGTCCTCCACTTCCTTCGCGGGGAGCTCTGGCGCCACGCCGAGGCGGAGGAGCGCTGGCTCTACCCGGAGGTCGCGCACCGCCTGCGGCACCCCATGGCGACCGCGACGATGAAGCTCGACCATACGATCCTGCGGGAGCGGATCGACGAGCTCGAGGCCGCCGACGGCCGCGACGCGGACTCGCTGCAGGCGACCCTCTACGGCATCCAGTCGCTGCTGCTCGCGCACCTCCGCAAGGAGGAGGAGCTCTACCTGCCCCAGCTCGAGGACGAGCATGACCCGGGGACGGTCACGGGCATCCAGGAGGCGATGGCGCGCTACGAGGCCGGTGAGCCGGAGCAGACGGCCGTCGAGGACCTGGACGTCGACCGCAAGGAGTACCCGTTCAGCGGCTCGGAGCTCGAACGCCTCGTCTTCCTGCTGCGCTACGCGGTCCTCGCCCCCTCCGGGCACAACTCGCAGCCCTGGCGCGTCCGCCCCGACGGCGACGCGCTGCTCGTGTACGCGGACCGGACGCGCGCGCTGCCCGTCGTGGATCCGGACGACCGCGAGCTCGAGATCAGCTGCGGCGCCTTCCTGCACCACCTGCGCCTGGGCATCCGGCAGCACGAACACGACGGCGAGTTCGCGCTGCTTCCGGACGCCGCGGATCCGGATCTGCTCGCCCGCGTGCGACTCGGCCCGGAGCGCAAGCCGTCCTACGAGGAGCGGCTGCTCTTCTGGGCGATCGCGAAGCGGCACACGAACCGCCGGCCGTTCCTGCCCAAGACGGTTCCGGCCGAGCTCGTGCGCGAGCTCGTCGCCGCCGTCGAGGAGGAGGGCGCCTGGCTCGTCCAACTCGAGGACGACGACCGCACGGCCCTCGCTTCGCTCGTCGCGGCGGCCGACCGGGCCCAGATGCTCGACCCGGCCTTCCGGCGGGAGCTCGAGGCCTGGACGCACGGCGACCGCGGGCGCACGGGCGACGGAATGCCGGAGCTCGCCCCGCGGCTGTCGAGACTGCGCTCCTCCCTCAGCCCGCTCGCCATGCGGACCTTCGACCTCGGCAAGGGCGTGGCGGCGCACGACGAGAAGCTGATCGAGGCGTCACCGCTCCTGGTCGTGCTCGGCACGGACGAGGACACGGCGCGCGACCGGCTCGCCGCCGGCCAGGCGCTCTCCCGGCTGCTCCTCCGCGCCACGCAGGACGGCGTCTCGGCGTCGTTCCTCGACCAGCCGCTCGAGGTGCCGGACCTGCGGCCCAAGGTCGCCGAGCTCACGGGCCGGGCAGGCGAGCCGCAGCTCGTGCTGCGACTCGGCTACGGCCCGGACGCGCGTGGAACGCCCCGCCGGCCCGTGCGCGAGATCCTGGTCTCAGGGTAAGAGCTACGCCGTCTCGTTCAGCTCGAGCAGGAGGTCGCGGAGTTGGCCGAAGCGTCCCGGGCCGAGTCGTTGCCCCCAGATGGTCTCCAGTTCGCCGACCGCCTCGCGGACCACGCCGATCGCCGAGGTGCCGCGCGTGGTGAGGGCGACGCGCTTCGAGCGGAGGTCGTCGGGATCCGGTCGGCGCTCGAGGTAGCCGAGACGTTCGAGCTCGCCGAGCAGGTAGTTGAGAGCCTGCTTGCTGATCCGCAGCCGTGCGGCCAGTTCCGAGGGTCTCGCACCCTGCGGCCCTGGGTACTGGAAGACGTTCAGGTGCGCGGCATCGAGGTCGTCGAAGCCGCGCTCGTGCAGCCGCTGGAGCATGTGCTGCTGCACCGCCTCCCAGGGCATGCGCAGGAGCGCGCCGATCAGCGGCGGCCCGAACGGCTGCTCCTCTGCCGCCTGTTTCGTAAAGTGACTTGACGAACCGTGGGTGGTCATATATCGTCAAGTAACTTTACCATCCACTGAGGAGGAGCCACGATGGCGACGAGCATGCGCGAAGAGATCAAGGTCGGCGAACTGGCGATCCGGTTCCTGGTCGAGGGCGGGCAATCGGGCGGGTCGGTCGCGGTCTTCGAGTTCGACGTCCCCGCCGGCGCGAAGGTCGCCGCCGCACACAGCCACGACGGGTACGAGGAGACGATCTACGGGCTGGAGGGCGTCCTGACGTGGACGATCGAGGGCACGCCGACCGACGTCGGCCCCGGCGAGGCGCTCTTCATCCCCCGCGGCGCCGTTCACCAATTCGACAACAGCCGCGACGTCGACGCCAGAGCGCTCGCGATCGTCACCCCCGGCGTGCTCGGCCCGGAGTACTTCCGTGAGGTCGCTGCCATCCTGGACAGCGCCGCGGGCGGGCCACCTGACTTCGCGGCGATCGCGGCGGTGATGCGGCACCACGGGCTCACACCGGTTCCGCCGCCGGCCGGCGGGTCCCCGGCTTAGGGCGCTCTCAGGCGAGCGCGGCCGGGGCCGAGGCGCGGTTCGCGAGCGCGAGCATCCGCCGCGTGTACCGCGTGAGCGTCCGCGCCTGGTCCGGATGCAGCCGGTCGCAGATCCAGTCCCAGTGGAGCGACACCCAGTCGCCGGGGCGAAGCTCCGGCAGGAAGCCGAGCCCGTCGCGGCGCCAGGCGGCCCGCCGCTCCGTCCCCGGCCCGAGGCGCAGGCGGCGGCCGTCCCACAGGAGCGGCTCCGCGAGCACGGTCGCCTCCCCGCCGTCGACGGCGAGCACGCGGCCGGGCGTGATCCTGCAGCTCTCGAGCACGCGCAGCGGCTCGGTCGCATCGCCCGACCGCAGCAGCCCGACCCAGGGGTAGACGCCGAAGACGTGGAAGTCGTGGTGCGGCACGCCCCCGTCGGGGATCCCCGTCGTCAGCAGGTCCCAGGCCCGCCCAGCGCGTTTCCGGAATCGCTCGTCGAGATGGGACGCGAGGCTGCCGCCGTCGACCCGCTCGAGCAGCGGGCTGCCGACCCAGTACGCCTCGACGACACGCGGATCGAGCGGGTCGTCGATCCCGTTCGCGCCCGCGATCAGCTCCAGGTAGGGCCACGCGCCCTCGAAGCTGCGCGCCAGCTGGACGAGGCCCGGGTCCGATTCGCCGGCCTCGCCGTACTCGAGCAGCGTCCGGTTCTCGTCCGCGCCGCAGTAGCCGAGCGCGTTCGGCGGGTAGGCGTACCGCGCGAAGAGCAGTGCCCCGGCGCTCACGCCGGGAGCGGGCGGGCGGGCGGGTACAGCAGGCGCAGCGCCGCGATCGCACCGCCGAGCGCGATCAGGCCGACCCCGAGGGCGTCGAGCGGCGCGCCCTCGATCCCGCGGTCGAGCAGCGCGGTCACGACGGCCCCGAGGACGAGCACCGCGGTCACGTCCACCGCCTGCGCCCTCGCGAGCGCCGCGTACCAGGTCGCGACGTAGCCGGCGAGGACCACGCCGGTGAGGAGAGCCCAGGCCCACTGCGGGCCGCCCAGGGCGGCCAGGTCGCTCCACCTTCCGGAAAGGGCGACGAAGCCGACGAGCAGCAGCGTCCCGATCCCGAGCCGGGCGGCGGCCAGGGTCGGCGCCGCGAGCGACTCGAGCAGGCGCTTCACGAAGACCACCTCGACCGCCCAGAGCAGGGTCGCGGCGAAGATCATCAGCTCCCCTGAGCCGACCGACACGGTGCCCGTGTCGCCGGCGAGGACCAGCTGCCCCCCGATCAGGAGGCCGATGGCGGCGAAATGGGCCCACGACAGCCGCTCGCGCAGGAGCGGGACGGCCAGGAGGGCCACCCAGACGACGAGCGTCTTGTGGATGAAGGCCGCCTGCGTCGACGAGGCCCGGGCGAGCCCCTCGAAGAAGAGGACGAACGGCACGCTTCCGCCGACGACGGCCACGGCGAGGAGCGCGAGCCACTGCACCGCGGACCGCGGCCTCGGCGCCGGCCGGACGGCCCCCTGCCCGGCGCGGAGCAGCGGCAGCGCGAGCAGGACGAGCAGCACCCCCGCGACGCCGTTCTTGGCGGTCGTGTACACCGTCGCGTCGTCGAAGCGCTTGACGGCGTAGCCGTTGATGAACACGGCGAAGCCGCTGATCGCCGCGGTGGCGAGCGCGAGCAGAACCCCGGTCGCGCGGGTGCTCATGCGCGCATCGCCTCGCGCAGGGCCTCGGCGTCCTCGGCCGACGCCGGGTCGAGCACGCGGACGGCGACGCCCGCGTGGGCGAGCACGTGCGACCCGACGGAGGCGTCCGGCGCGAAGGCGAGCGAGAGGACCACCCCGCACTCCGAGCGCGCCATCCGCATGCCGCCGTCGTCCCAGATCTCCGCCACCCGCTCGATCTCACCGAGGCACATCTCGCAAGTCAGCCTGCCCTGTTTCCTAGTGCTTCGCAACCGGTGATTTCCGCGATACGCTCGGCGGGATTCCACGGATGGCCCCTCCACGGGAGGCCCGTACGTTGACGGTGCCGTGAAGCTGCTCGAGCAACCCGCGCTGGACGGCCTCCTCGAGGCACTGGTCGAACGCGGCTTCCGGCTCGTCGGCCCGACCGTCTCGGACGGCGCGATCGTCTACGACGAGATCCGCTCGGCGGCGGATCTGCCCGCGGGCTGGACGGACGAGCAGGACGCGGGTACCTACCGCCTCAAGCGAAGAGACGACGACGCCCTCTTCGGCTACGCGGTGGGACCGCAGTCCTGGAAGCGCCTGCTCCACCCTCCGTCGGTCACGCTCTTCCGGGCGCGGCGCAACGGCGAGGCCGAGCTGGAGATCCTCGACGGGCCGGAGGAGGACGACAGGCCGGTCGCGTTCGTCGGCGTCCGGTCGTGCGACCTGCACGCGATCGCGAAGCTCGACCGCATCTTCCTCGGCGGCCGCTACGTGAACCCGGCGTACGAGGCGCGGCGCGGCCGCGTCTTCGTCGTCGCGGTGAACTGCGGCGTCGCCGGGGGAACCTGCTTCTGCGTCTCGATGGGCACCGGGCCGCGGGCGACGTTCGGCTACGACGTCGTCCTCACCGAGCTCCTGGAGGACGGCCGGCGCGGCTACCTGGCCGACGCGGGCTCCGAGCGCGGCACGGAGCTGCTCGCGGGCCTCGCCGCACGCGAGGCCACGGCGGAGGAGACGGCGGAGGGCGAGCTGGTCGTCGAGCGGACGGCGGCGTCCATGGGACGCCGGCTCGACACCGCCGGCCTCCCGGAGCTGCTCGCGCGCAACCGTGACCATCCTCGCTGGGACGACGTCGCCGAGCGCTGCCTCACCTGCGGCAACTGCACGATGGTCTGCCCGACCTGCTTCTGCACGACCGTGGAGGACGTCACCGACCTCACCGGCGCCGAGGCCGAGCGCCGCCAGGTCTGGGACTCGTGCTTCACGCTCGACTTCTCGTACCTGCACGGCGGCGGCGTCCGCACGTCGAACAAGGCGCGGTACCGGCAGTGGCTGACGCACAAGCTCGGTACCTGGCACGCGCAGTTCGGAGAGTCGGGCTGCGTCGGCTGCGGCCGTTGCATCACCTGGTGCCCCGCCGCGATCGACATCACCGAGGAGGCATCCGCCTTGAGGGAGGAGCCACGATGAGGATTCGAACGATCGAGGAGCTGCTCGTCGAGAGCCGGCTGTTCGCCGACCTCCCGGAGGAGCATCTCGCCACCATTGCCGGCTGCGCGACGACCGCGCAGTTCGAGGAGGGCGCGTACCTGTTTCGCGAGGGCGACGCCGCCGACACCTTCTACGTCATCCGGAGCGGCGGCGTCGCGCTCGAGACGCACGTGCCCGGGCGAGGGGCGGCCCTGCTGATGACGCTGCACGACGAGGACGTGCTCGGGTGGTCGTGGCTCTTCGCCCCGTACCGCTGGCACCTGGACGCCCGTGCCCTCCAGCCGGTCCGCGCGCTCGCCTTCGACGGCGCCTGCCTGCGGCAGAAGGCCGCCGACGACCACGACCTCGGTTACGAGCTGATGCGCCGCTTCGCCGAGGTGATCGTCAGCCGGCTGCAGGCGACC
>DASTWB010000100.1:0-3233 GCA_035758725.1 Gaiellaceae bacterium | reverse complement strand
CGGGCGCAGAACCTCGGGAGCCGGCTCGGCAAGCTGCTCGCGATCAACGTCGACAAGAGGGCTCCGCGCCCGCAGATCGCCGGCTACGGGCTCCGGAACCCATGGCGCTTCTCGTTCGACCGCAAGACCGGCGACCTCTACCTCGGCGACGTCGGCCAGAACTCCTGGGAGGAGGTCGACTTCACGCGCCGCGGCGCCCCGGGAATCGAGAACTACGGCTGGGACGTCTACGAAGGGCGGTCCCGCTTCGAGGACAAGAGCCCGAACCCTCGCGGCCGGCTCGTCTTCCCGGTCGCCGTCTACTCGCTCGCCGGCGACGAGTGCGCCGTCACCGGCGGTTTCGTCTACCGCGGGAAGGCCGTCCCGTCGGCCGCGGGCCGCTACTTCTACGGGGACAACTGCTCGGGAGCCGTCTGGAGCTTCCGGATCTCGGGCGGCCGCGCCCGCGGCCTCCGCAAGGAGAGCTTCACGCTCGGCGGCCTCTCGTCCTTCGGGGAAGACGCGGCAGGTGAGCTCTACGCTGTAACGCTCGGCGGACGGCTGTGGCGGCTCGCCTCGGGCTGAAAGTCTCACGACTTTCAGCCACCGTATGAAGCCGGGCGCCGCTTCGCGGCGCGCGGCCGAGAAGCACGGCGCCGCTTCCTTCACGAGAGGCCCTGGCGACGGAACGGGCAAAGCCCGTTCCGCGGCGAGTTCTAGCCCGCTCTCCGGCGGCGCTGGACCTGCGGCCCGGACTGTCCCAACGCGGCGTAGGCGAGCGTCTGGAGCGACTCGTTGAGCATCGCGAGCTCGCGGACGATCGGCGCCAGGTTCTCGCCGCTGTCGAGGCGCCGGTTCAGCCCGTGCACCTCCGCCGTCAGCCGGTCGAGGCGCTCGAGCAGCGCGTCGAGCTGGCGGTCGCCGACCTCCTTCGGTGCGTCCACGGCTCGAAATCTACCCATGCAGACCGGATAGATCGTCCCTCGAACGGACGACTACGGCGTCCGGCCCCAGCTCCTCGAGGAGCCGGTGCAGGGCTCCGGTACCGGTCTCGAGGCGCTCGATCCGGCGCTCAGCGCCGAGGTGGGCGAGGGCGACCCGCGCGAGCGGCTCCGGCGCGTCCGTGAAGACCCCGACCCGCGCGCCAGTGTTCGCGAGCGTGCGAAGTGCCTCGCTGATGGAGGCCTCGGGCCGAAGATAGACGGGCGCTCGGTCCTCGGCGAACCGTCTCAGCGCGGCGCGCCAGTCGCCGATCCCCTGCTCGGCCCAGCGGTCGAGCTCGTCCGCCGCCGCTCCGCGGTCGGCCGGCAACGCCGCCGGGTCGAGCGCCGCGATCGAACGAAACCGCCGGGCCGCATCTGCGAGCCAGTCGTCCCAGAGCCCGCGCGTGTCGCCGAGGACGTCGAGGTCGATCGCGACCGCCTTCACCGCCAGATCCTCGAGGCGAGCAGGGCGCCGACGACCACGCCGGCCGAGTCGATCAGGACGTCGAGCGGCGCGCCGTGTCGCCCCGCGACGAACGACTGGTGGATCTCGTCCGAGACCGCGTAGAGCACGCCGATCGCGATCGCCCAGCGTGGGTCGCGAACGGCCCGGACGAGGAGCGCCGCAAGGATGGCGAACTCGGTGGCGTGCGCGAGCTTGCGGAGGACGAGGTCCCAGACGCCGAGCCCGGTTCCGAGCCCGGGAACGGACGAGAGCGCGAAGATCAGCGCCGCCCAGGCGACGACGGGACCCCAACGCCGGACGGTCGCCTGCACCAGGCGGCATACTAGGCGGGACAACAGGAGGCGAGCGGAGAGGGAACCCGGTGCAAGTCCGGGACGGTCCCGCCGCTGTGAGGGGAGACGCTCCCGCGCCGACGTGCCACTGGCCTGCGGGCTGGGAAGGCGGTCGCGGGAGGGCGCCCCGAGTCAGAAGACCTGTCGCTCGCCGAGCACTCAGAACCCCTCGCGGAAGGAGGATTCGTGCGCAAGATCCTGCTCGGCCTCGCGGCGCTCGCTGCGCTCGCGGCGCTGCTCGTCCCCTCGGCCCTCGCGGCCCGGGTCTCGGTCCGGGTCGAAGGCCGGTTCCAGCCGCTCTTCGGCTCGCTCGCGACCCGTTTCGAGGCGGGCACGAACGCGATGTCGGCGCTCGACGGCGCCAGCCTGCGCGGCGAGTTCTACTACCACGTCACGCAGTCGTCGTTCGGCCCCTACGTCGACCAGATCGGCAGGTTCCCGGCGGAGGGCACGAACGGCTGGACGTACAAGGTGAACGGCGTCTCGCCGCCCGTCGGCGCCGACAAGTACCGGCTGAAGGACGGCGACCGCGTGCTCTGGTACTGGTCGGCGTTCGGCCCGGCCGGCGGCCAGCCGACCCTGCTCCTGAGCCGGACCGGACGCAACTGCTACCGGGTGATCGCCGAGAACGACCAGGGCGTCGACGGGCCGGCGCGCGGCGCCGTGCTCCACGTCGACGGGCGCGACGTGCGCACCCGTCGCAGCCGCGCCTGCGTCGGAAGGCACCTCGGCCCGGTCCGGGCGACGATGGTCGGCGCGATCCGCTCGAACGCCCTCCGCTAGATGCTCGGCCGGCTCGCACTCCTCCTCGCCGCTGCCTGCCTGCTCGCAGGGTGCGGGGAGGAGGCGGCCGGCAACGGCTCGGCGCAGCTCTGGATCACCCAGGACCGCGGCCGGGAGGTGAAGCTCACGACCACCGTGCCGGCGGGGATCTCCGCGCTCGAGGCGCTTCGCCGGAAGGCGGACGTCGAGACCCGGTACGGCGGCCGCTTCGTCCAGGCGATCGACGGCGTCGAGGGCGACCTGGGCGGACAGCACGACTGGTTCTTCTTCGTGAACGGCTACGAGGCCGACCTCAGCGCCGCGGACTACGAGCTGCACGACGGCGACGTCCTGTGGTGGGACCACCGCTCCTGGGAGGACGAGCTGCGCGAGCCGGTCGTCGTCGGCGCGTTCCCGGAGCCCTTCCTGCACGGCTACGACGGCGACGTGCGGCCCGTCGCGGTCCGCTACGAGCCGGGGCGCGCCGAGGGCGCGAAGTCCATCGCCCGGCTCCTCGGAGCGGACTCGGTCGCGCCCGTATCGGTCCCGCCTCCAAAAGACGCGAATGTGTTTTACACAGTAAGTGGCCGGCAGCGGTTCGAGGCGTCGCTGCGTGAGGAGAGCGGGCCGGCGGGCGCTCCGGTGCGCTTCGTCTTCGCCGGCGACGCGGCGGCGCTCGCCCGGCAGCCGCGGAAGTTCCGCTTCAGGTAC
>DASTWB010000221.1:0-3759 GCA_035758725.1 Gaiellaceae bacterium | reverse complement strand
CGCGTGGAGGCGCAGCGCGAGCCCCTGCTCCTTCGCCGCCTCGAGGTACCGGCGCGCCTGCCCGGCGTCGAACGCGCCGGTCTCGAGGAAGACGTCCGCCGCCTCGGCGAGCGCGGCCGCCTCGGGGAGCACCTCCGCCATGACGAAATCGAGATACACGTCCGCGTCGTCGAACTCGGGCGGTACCGCGTGAGCGCCGAGGAACGTCGGGATTCCGCCCTCGGCGGCGACCGCACGGAGGCTCGCGAGCTCGGTCTCCCGATCGAGCCCATAGCCGGACTTGCCCTCGAACGTGGTGGTGCCCCGGCGCAGCATCCAGCCGCGGTGTCGGCGGACCGCCTCGCGGAGCTCCGCCTCGCTCGCCTCGCGCGTTGCCCGGACGGTGGAGAGGATGCCGCCGCCCGCGGCGTGCAGCTCCTCGTAGCTCGCGCCGCCCGCGCGGAGCGAGAACTCTTCGACCCGGTCTCCCGCGAAGCACACGTGCGTGTGGCAGTCCACGAGACCCGGGACGGCGGCCAGGCCTCGGCCGTCGAGCTCCTCGACCTCGCCGTCGAGCAGGCCGAGGTCGCGCATGCGGCCGACGCGCTCGATGTGGCCGTCCACGCAGAGGACGTAGGCGTCCTCCACGACGTCGAGCGCTCCCAGGGCGTCCCCGCGCAGCGGCGCGGCCGAGCCGGCTGGGGTCGCGACCTGACTCAGATCCCGCACGAGGAGCCGGCCGGAGCCGGAACCGGCGGCCGGAACCGTCACTCCGTCGGAGGCGGCATGGGCAGCTCGAGACCGTGCTCGGCGGCCGCGTCGAGCGCCTCGGGGTAGCCGGCGTCGGCGTGGCGCAGGACGCCGGTCCCTGGATCAGTCGTGAGCACCCGCTCGAGCCGTTCGGCGGCCTCGTCGGTGCCGTCGGCGACCACCACCATGCCGGCGTGGATCGAGTTGCCGATGCCGACGCCCCCGCCGTGGTGGACGCTGACCCACGTCGCGCCCGCCGCCGTGTTGAGCAGGGCGTTGAGGATCGGCCAGTCCGCGATCGCGTCGGAGCCGTCGCGCATCGCCTCGGTCTCGCGATAGGGCGAGGCCACCGAGCCCGAATCGAGGTGGTCGCGCCCGATCACGACGGGCGCCGAGACGTCACCGCGCCGAACGAGGTCGTTGATGGCCAGGCCGGCCTTCGCACGGTCCCCGAGTCCGAGCCAGCAGATTCGGGCCGGCAGCCCCTGGAACGCGACCCGTTCGGGCGCCAGGTCCAGCCAGCGCTGCAGGAGGGCGTCGCCGGGAAAGAGCCCGCGCAGCGTTGCGTCGATCGCCTCGATGTCGCGCGCCTCGCCGGACAGGACGGCCCAGCGGAAGGGACCGATCCCGCGGCAGAAGAGCGGACGGATATACGCCGGGACGAAGCCCGGATATGTGAACGCGTCCTCTACTCCCGCCTCACGGGCCTCACCTCTGAGATTGTTGCCATAATCGAAAACGTAGCTTCCCGCTCGGACGAACTCGAGCATTCCGCGGACATGCGTTGCAATCGAGTCACGGGCTCGGCGCAGGTACGCCTCGGGATCGGCCTTCCTCAGCTCGGCCGCGGCCGCGACGTCCAATCCCTGCGGGACGTAGCCGGTCAGCGGGTCGTGGGCCGCCGTCTGATCCGTGACGAGGTCGAACCGCTCGCCACGCCGTGCCAGCTCGGGGACGACGTCCGCGGCGTTCCCGAGGAGGCCGACGGACAGGGCGCGTCCCTCCGCCGCGGCCGCCCTCAGACGGGCAAGCGCCTCGTCGAGCGACTCGACCGCCTCGTCGAGGTAGCGCATCTCGAGCCGTCGTTCGATCCGCGCCGGATCGACCTCGACGCAGAGGATTGCCGCACCGGCCATCGTCCCCGCCAGCGGCTGAGCGCCGCCCATCCCTCCGAGCCCGGCCGTCAGGATCGTCCTGCCTGCGAGGTCCGGCGACCCGAAGTGCATGTCACCGGCCGCCGCGAAGGTTTGGTACGTCCCCTGGAGGATCCCCTGCGTGCCGATGTAGATCCAGCTTCCGGCCGTCATCTGGCCGAACATCGTCAGCCCGAGCGCCTCGAGCCGGCGGAACTCCTCCCAGTTCGCCCAGCGCGGGACGAGGAGCGCGTTCGCGATCAGGACCCGCGGCGCCCCCGCATGCGTGCGGAAGGTGCCGACCGGCTTGCCGCTCTGGACGAGCAGCGTCTCGTCGTCACCGAGCGTCAGGAGCGACCGGACGAGCGCGCGAAGCGCCTCGTGGTTGCGGGCGGCCTTCCCCGACCCCCCGTAGACGACGAGATCCTCGGGGCGCTCCGCGACATCGGGGTCGAGGTTGTTCAACAGCATGCGGAGCGGCGCCTCCGTCGACCAGGATCGAGCGTTCAGCCGGGTCCCGCGAGGAGCGCGGATCGCGCCCGGATCGCCGACGAGCGCCTCGACTGCGGCCTCGACGGACTCCACCGTCGTCACCGCTTCGCCCTTTCCCGCCGGGCCTCGCGCTTCTGATCCGCGTACATCCGCCACCACGTCCACCCGGTCGCGAGGAGGAATGCGGCACAGGCGCCGATCGCCGCCCGGGTCGCGTCCTGCCCCGTCAGCAGCAGGAAGCCGAACCCGACGATCGCGAGCCCGCCGTAGAACAGGAACGCCGACCGGAACGGCCTGTCGGGCCGTTTCGGCCGCGGCGGCCTGCCGTTCTGCCCCTCGGTCACGCGAGCGCTCCGACCTCGGCTTCGACGGCCGCGCCGAGCGACCCGTCACGGACCGCCGCCGCGACCGCCTCGATGTCGCTGCCCAACGGACGGTCCTCGACGACCCTCGGTGACAGCGAGCGCACGAACCGCCGTGCCGCCTCGCTTCCGCCCCCTGGGCTCAGCGGGGCGAGGAACTCGACGGCCTGGGCCGCCGCGAGCAGCTCGATCGCGAGTGCGCGCTCGGCGTTGCCGACCACCTGCCACGCCTTCAGCCCGGAGGCGTTCCCCATCGAGACATGATCCTCCTGGCCGGCGCTCGTCGGGATCGAGTCGACGCTCGCCGGATGCGCCAGCGACTTGTTCTCGCTCACGAGCGACGCGGCCACGTACTGGGGGATCATGAATCCGGAGTTGAGGCCGCCGTCGGCGGCGAGGAACGCAGGCAGCCCGTCCGAGAGGCTCGGATTCACGAGGCGCTCAGTCCGTCGCTCCGAGATGCTCGCCAGCTCGGACGCGGCCATGGCGAGCACGTCCAGCGCGAACGCGACCGGCTGGCCGTGGAAGTTGCCGGCCGAGACGATCTGTCCCTCGTCCACGAGGACGAGTGGGTTGTCGGTGCCGGCGTTGAGCTCGACCGAGACGGTCTCCTCGACATGGCGGAGCAAGTCGCGGCAGGCGCCGTGCACCTGGGGGGCGCACCGAAGGGAGTACGCGTCCTGGACGCGGTCGCACCAGCGGTGGGACTCCATCACCGCCGACCCCTCGAGCAGCCGGAGGATGTTCTCCGCGGAGTCGGCCTGACCGCGCAGCGGTCGCACCGCGTGCACGCCGGGGGCGAACGGCTTCCGCGAGCCTTGCAGCGCCTCGAGGGAGAGCGCGCAGGCGATGTCGGCGGCGACGGCGAGCCGTCTCACCCGCACCGCCCCGAGGGCCCCGAACGCCGTCATGAACTGGGTCCCGTTGATGAGGGAGAGCCCCTCCTTCGCCCGCAGCCGGACCGGCTCCAGCCCCGCCCGCGAAAGTGCCTCCGCGCCGCCGAGCAGGTCGCCGTCGAACCAGGCCTCTCCCTCGCCGATCAG
>DASTWB010000019.1:0-3880 GCA_035758725.1 Gaiellaceae bacterium | reverse complement strand
CGGGCTCTGCCCGTCCGCAGACCGCCTTCCTCGGGCGAGGGGTCACGGCTGCGCGGCTGGGCCGCGTCTCGGCGTAGCCGAGACCCGGCTTCATAGGGCCGCGAAAAGTCGTGAGACTTTTCGCGGAGCGAGCGAGAGCGTCAGCTCTCGCGACCCGTGAGCCAGCGCCGGCGGCTGGCGGCGATCGCCGGGAACTCCTCTTCGAGCATCCCGCCGAGGCGCTTGCTGACCGCGGCCAGGAGGCCGATCGACACGAAGATCCACGCCTCGGCCTCGGCATCGCGGTCCTTCGGCGTCCCGCCCGCCTCCTGCGAGCGCCGGATCACGCCCGCCACGAACGCCTGCACCTCGCCCATGTGGCGCTTCACGTAGCGGCGGATCTCCGCGTCGTCGCTCGCCTCCGTCAGCGCCTGGATCCAGAGGTTGGCGACGAGGCCGTGGCGCTCCTTCGACGCACGCAGGTAGGCGGCGCCCATCGCGCTCGTCCAGAGAGCGGCATCGGGCTCGGCGGCGACCGCCTCCTCCCACATCTGCCGCGTCTCCGCCCAGGCCGACTCGAGGCAGGCGAGATAGAGGTCGCGCTTCGAGCGGAAGTGGCGGTAGAGGATCGGCTCCGTGACGCCGGCTCGGCGGGCGATCTCCGCCGTCGTCGTGCCGCGGTAGCTGCCCTTCGAGAAGATCCCGCCGGCGCATTCGAGGACTGCGGCGCGCCGCTGCTCGGCGGTCAGCCTCGGCTTCGTGGCGCTCATCCCACCTCGGCGATCGGCTCGGGCGGCCGGTCCTGGTCGTCGAGCTCGTGTGGGCGGACGAGGACGAACGAGACCACGGCGCCCGCGAGTGCGATCACGGCTGCGACGGTCAGCGCCGTGGAGAAGCCGTCCACGAAACGGGCGGGGTCGCGGAACACCTCGGGGCCCTTCAGCCCACCGACCTCGTGCGCCATGATCGCGCCCATCAGCGCGATCCCGATCGACCCCCCGACCTGGCGGAACGCGTTCAGCACGGCGGAGCCCACGCCCGACTTGTCGACCGGAAGCGCGCGAACGGCAGCCGCCGCGCTCGGGGTCATCACGAGCGCCATCCCGATCCCGCCGACGATCAGCGCGGGCAGCAGATCGACGTACTTCGCGTGCTCGTCGAGCCGCGAGAAGTAGAGCAGCTCGACGGCGACGAGGATCATCCCGGAGGTCATCAGCCAGCGGGATCCGACCCGGTCGGAGGTCCGTCCGGCGATCGGGGCGACGAGGATGATCAGCACCGTCATCGGCAGGAACGCGGCGCCGGCCTCGACGGCGGAGTAGCCGAGGATCCCCTGCATGTAGAGCGAGACGAAGAAGAAGACGCCGAACATCGCGAGCGCGACGAGCAGGACGGCGAGGTTGGCGCCGGCAAAGGTGCCGTTGCGGAAGAGCGAGAGGTCCAGCATCGGCAGCCGCTGGTGCAGCTCGAGCAGGACGAAGGCGACGAGCATCACGCCGGCGACCGCGAACGCCCCGATGATGCGGCCCGACATCCAGCCGTAGGTGTTCGCCTCGATGAGGCCGTACGTGAGCGCGAAGAGGCCGATCCCCGACGTCAGCAGCCCGGGAAGGTCGAGGCGCTGCTCGTGCGACTCGTCCTTCGACTCCGGGATGAGCACGAAGCTGGCGACGATCCCGAGGATCCCGATGGGGACGTTGACGAAGAAGATCCAGCTCCAGTCGAGGTGCTCGGTCAGCAGGCCGCCGATGAGCGGGCCGATCGCGAGCGCCAGGGCGGACGTCCCTGCCCAGATCCCGATCGCCGTCCCCCGCTGACGTGGCGGGAAGGTGGCGGCGATGATCGAGAGCGTCGCCGGGTTCATGAGCGCGGCGCCGGCACCCTGGACGATCCGCGCGCCGATCAGGAAGTGGCCGCTCTCGGCGAGCCCGCAGGCCAGCGAGGCGCTCGTGAAGATGACGAGGCCGGTGACGAAGATCAACCGGCGCCCGAGCAGGTCCGCGAGCTTGCCGCCGGTGAGCATGAGCGAGGCGAATGTGAGCGCGTAGCCGGTGACGATCCACTCGAGCTCGGAGAGGTCGGCGCCGAGGTCGCGCGCCATCGAGGGCAGCGCCACGTTGACGACCGTGTTGTCGAGCATGATCATGAACAGCCCGAACGCGACGGCGGCGAGCGTCCACCACTTGCGCGCTTCCTCGCTGAAGAGATTCAGGGCCACGGTTAGTGACGACTATGTTAGCGCCCACTAAGTTGCGGCGTCAATGACGAGCAGACTCGCGATGTCCGCAGCCCGGCATCCCGGGCTGACCGTCGGCGCCTGGGTCGCGGCTGCGGTGCTCTCCATCGCGCTGATCGCCTTCTTCCTCGGCGACGCGCTCTCCGGCGAGGCGGAGCAGCTGAACAACCCCGAGTCGGAGCAGGCCTACCAGCTGATCGGGGAGCGCATCCCGCCGACCGGCGACTTCTCGACCGACGTCGTCGTCGTCCACTCCGACTCCCTCGCCGTCGCGGACCCGCGGTTCAGGCGGAAGCTCGGGGAGCTCGATCTCCGTCTTCGCTCCACGCCCGGCGTGTTGAACGTGGCGGACCGGCCGGCGGCGCAGACCGACCACGCCGTCGTCATTCCCGTCGGGCTCGTCGACGAGTCGGCGGCGGAGAACCTCTCGGAACGGCTGGCACCGCTCGACGACGAGACGTTCGACCTCTACGCGACTGGCGAATGGTCGGTCGAGCGCGACTTCCTGACGCTCTCCGAGGAGGACCTCCAGAAGGGCGAGCTCCAGTTCGGCCTCCCCGTCGCGCTCGTCGTCCTGCTGCTCGTCTTCGGCGCCGTCGTCGCGGGCCTCGTCCCGCTCGCGCTCGCCCTGGTGGCGATCATCACGGCGCTCGGGCTCACCTCGCTCGTCGGCATCCCGTTCGATCTCTCGATCTTCACCGTGAACATGCTCACGGGCATGGGCCTCGCGCTCGGGATCGACTACTCGCTCTTCGTCGTCTCGAGGTTCCGCGAGGAGCGCGCGGCCGGACGCGACGAGCTCGACGCCATCGCCGCCGCGGGCGCGGCGGCGAGCCGAGCCGTGCTCTTCAGCGGCGGGGCGTTCGTCGTCGCGATGTTCGGCCTCCTGCTGATCCCGAGCACGATCTTCCGCAGTCTCGCGACCGGCGCGATCCTCGTCGGGGTCACGTCCGTCGCAGCCGCGCTCACGCTCCTTCCGGCGGTGCTGGGCCTCCTCGGCGACCGCGTCAACGCGCTCCGCATTCCGCTGATCGGCCGCGGCACCGAGCGGGGAACGGGCGCTGAGGGCCGGTTCTGGGGCGCGATCGTCCGGGCGGTGATGCGGCGGCCCGTCGTCAGCCTCGTCCTCAGCACCGGGCTGCTGGTCCTCCTCGCCCTCCCGGTGCTCGAGTACCGGACCGGCGAGGCGGGGATCCGGACGCTGCCCGACCGGTTCGAGTCGAAGCAGGGCTTCAACGCGCTCGAGCGGGAATTCGGCGTCGGGACGACCGACGACGTCCAGGTCGTGGTCGACGGCGACGTCGGCTCCCCGGCGACGAGAGCGAGCGTCGACCGGCTCGTGCGGAAGATGCGGGCCGACCGGCGCCTCCGCCAGGTCGAGGCGGACGTCCGCCCGGAGGCTCGGGTGGCGCTCATCGAGGCGCTGCCGGTCGGCGACAGCCGCGACGAGGCCGCACTCGCCGTCGTGCGCGAGCTCCGGACCGAGGAGATCCCGCGAGCGCGTGTCCTCGTCACCGGCGAGACCGCTGAGAGCATCGACTACTACGCGCTCACGGACCGCTGGCTGCCGATCCTGATCGCGTTCGTCCTCGGCCTGAGCTTCGTCCTGCTCACCGTGGCCTTCCGCTCGATCGTCGTCGCGACGACGGCGATCGTCCTCAACCT
>DASTWB010000002.1:0-6771 GCA_035758725.1 Gaiellaceae bacterium | reverse complement strand
TCACGCTCGAGATCATCCTCGCGGGGCTCGTCGGCGCGATCATCTGGAACCTCATCACCTGGTACGCCGGCCTGCCGTCGAGCTCGAGCCACGCGCTGATCGGCGGGATGCTCGGCTCGGCCATCGCCGCCGACGGCTTCGGCGTGGTCAACTGGAACGGCCTGCGCGAGAAGGTGCTCATTCCCTCGCTGCTCGCACCCGCGCTGGGCGCGTTCGGGGCCGCGATCCTCATGATCGGCGTCCTCTGGATCATCGCGAGGCGCCCGCCCGGGCTCGTCAACCGCATCTTCAGGCGTCTCCAGCTCGTCTCCGGCGCGTTCGTCGCCTTCACGCACGGGACGAACGACGCCCAGAAGACGATGGGGATCATGTCGTTGGCGCTCGTCGCCTCGGGCCACCTCTCGCCGGACTTCGAGAAGCCTCCGGTCTGGGTGATCGTGAGCGCGGCCGCGGCGATGGGGTTCGGAACCTACGCCGGCGGCTGGCGGATCATCAAGACGCTCGGGACCCGGGTCGCGAAGCTCGAGCCGCCGCAGGGCTTCGCCGCCCAGACGGCGTGCGCCGCGATCCTGTGGACGACCGCCCACCAGGGGTTCCCGGTCTCGACGACCCACGTCATCAGCGGCTCGGTGCTCGGGGCGGGCGCCTCGTCCCGGCTCTCGGCCGTGCGCTGGGGCGTCGCCGGCAACATCCTCGTGGCGTGGGTGCTGACGATTCCGTGCGCCGCTGCGGTGGGCGCCGGGATGGAGGCGGTGACGAGGCTTCCCGGCGGGGTGCTCCTCGTGGCCCTGCTGACCGTCGGGCTCGCAGCGCTCGCCTTCATGGCGCGCAGCATCCAGGCCCGGCGCCTGCGAGTCGAGGCGTCAGGGGCCTAAAGACCGCTTAACAGAGGCACAAGGACCCGTTAACCGGGCGCAACCATGGTGAAAGAACGACCGGGTACTAATTCGTCGTGCTGAGACCTCCCCGCGTTCTCTCCAGCGCGGCCCCGCTTCTCATCGCAGCAGTGGTGGGCGGCGGGGTTGCGCTCGCGGGTGCCGCGCTCCTCGACGTCTTCGACGACACCCAGACCGTCCAGGTGCCGGTCAGCTCGATCGAGTCGTCCGCCCCCGCCGACTTCGCGCAGGACCGCCGGCTGTCGGTGAACGAGATCTACCGCCGGAGCGCGCCCGGGGTCGTCCAGATCACGACCACGAGCATCCGGCAGGTCGAGCCCGACCCCTTCTTGAACCCGTTCGGCTTCCCCGAGGAGCAGCGGCAGCAGGCGCTCGGTTCCGGCTTCGTGATCGACACGGCGGGCAGGATCGTCACGAACTACCACGTCGTCCAGGGCGCGCAGCAGATCGAGGTCAGCTTCTCGAACCGCGACAGCGTGCGGGCGAGGGTGATCGGCACCGATCCCTCGACCGACATCGCCGTCCTGAAGGTGAACGTCGACGCGCGTGCGTTGCGGCCGCTCGAGCTCGGGAACTCCGACCGCGTGCGCGTCGGCGATTCCGTCGTCGCGATCGGGAACCCGCTCGGCCTCGAGCGCAGCGTCACGGCCGGCATCGTGTCCGCGCTGCACCGACCGCTCCAGCCGCCGAACCACTTCACGATCGACGACGTGATCCAGACGGACGCGTCGATCAACCGCGGGAACTCCGGGGGGCCGCTGATCGCCGCGAACGGCTCGGTGGTCGCCGTCAACACCGCGATCGCGACCGGCAACACCGGCTCGGGCGGCAACATCGGCATCGGGTTCGCGGTGCCGATGAACACGGTCCGCAACGTCGTCTCCCAGCTGATCGCCGAGGGGAAGGTCGAGCACCCGTTCATCGGCGTCGGCGCGCAGCAGGTCGACAAGGAGATCGCGCAGCTCTTCAACCTCCCCGCCGACCGCGGCCTGCTGGTCGTGCGCGTGTACGACGGGAGCGGAGCCGCCGAGGCCGGGCTCCGCGCGGGCACGCGCGAGGTCGTCATCGACGGGCAGAGCTATCTGCTCGGCGGCGACTTCATCGTCGAGATCGACGGCAAGCCCGTCTCCGAGGCGCAGGACCTCCGGCGGGCGATCATGGGGCGGAAGGTTGGCGACGAGATCACGATCGAGGCGTACCGCGGCGACGAACGGCGGAGCTTCGAGGTCAAGCTGGGCCGGCAGCCGGCGACCTCACAAGACCAGGGCGGCTAAGAGCAGGAGCTACAGAAGCGCCTGCTCCGCGGCCGCCTTCACGCCTTCGCCCCAGGTCGGGAAGGCGTGGTGCATCCGCGCGAGGTCGTCGACCGTCGCGCCGAGCTTCAGCGCGAGTGCGAGCCCCTGCACGACGTCGCTCGCGTTCCGGCAGACGACGTGGAGGCCGAGCATCCGGCGGGTCTCTCGCTCCCAGACGAGCTTGTAGAGGCCGTGCTTCACGTCGGTGTACGAGGAGCGCTGCACGTACCGGATCGGGTGGACCGCGGTCTCGACGTCGAGGCCCCGGGCGCGCGCGGCCTGCTCGGTGAGACCGACCGCCGCGAGCTCCGGGTCGGTGAAGATCGCCGTCGGCAGCCAGTCGTAGTCCGCGCGGGCGCCGTTTCCCCACATGTCGTCGACGGCGACGCGCGCCTCGTACTGCGCGACGGGGGTGAACTGGTGGGCGTTCGTCACGTCGCCGGCGGCCCAGATGCCCTCCACGGAGGTGCGGAGCCGCTCGTCGACCGTGATGCCGGCGCGCGTGTGCTCGAGGCCGATCCGGTCGAGGTCGAGCTGCTCGAGGTTCGGCGCTCGGCCGGAGGCGAGCAGGATCCGGTCGACGCGGACCTCGTCGTCGCCGACCGACGCGACGATCGCGCCGTCCTCGCGCCTCGCCCGCGAGACCGTCGTCCCCGTGCGGATCTCGATTCCCTCGTCCGCGAGAGCGGCGGCCAGCTGCTCGGTCGCATCGGCGTCCGACCTCGGCGAGATGCGGTCGGGGACCTGGACGACGGTGACCTCCGCGCCGAACCGGGAGAAGATCTGCGCCAGCTCGAGCCCGACGGGGCCGCCGCCGACGACGAGCAGCGACGCCGGAAGCTCCGTCAGCTCGAGCGCCGACACGTGGTCGATCCAGCCGACCTCGTCGAGCCCCTCGATCGGCGGCACGGCGGTGCGCGAGCCGGTCGCCACGAGCACGCGCTCGGCGCTGAGCCTCGTCCCGTTCACCTGAACGGTCTGCGGGTCGACGAACGAGCCGATCCCTTCGTACGGGGTGTGGCCCGCGTCGCGGAGGCGCCCGAGCCACGTCTCCTTCGAGACGACGAGCGAGTCCTTGCGCGCCTTGACCTTCGCCAGGTTCGTACGAGCCGGCCCGACGTCGATGCCGAGCTTGACGGCCAGCGTTCGGAGGTCGTGTGCGAGCTCGGCGGCGACGAGGTACGCCTTCGTCGGCTTGCAGGCGACGTTCGGGCAGCCGCCGCCCCACCGCGTGTGCTCCACGAGCGCCACGCGCGCGCCGTGCTCCCTTGCCGCCTTGTTCGCGCCGTCTCTCGCGGCCGATCCCGAGCCGAGGACGATCAGGTCGAAGTGCTCGCTCATCGCATGCCTCCTGCGCGGTAGGTTCGGGACGTGGACATCCTCGCGTTCCTGGGCATCTCGGTGCTCGTCATCGTCACCCCCGGGCAGGACACGGCGCTCGCGATTCGCAACTCGCTGCTCGGCGGGCGCCGCCCCGGCGTCTTCACGGCGATCGGCGTCTCGACCGGACAGGCCGTCTGGGCGCTCGCGACGAGCGCCGGGCTGGCCGCGCTGATCGTCGCGTTCGAGCCCGCCTTCGTGGCGCTGAAGCTGGCCGGCGCCGCGTTTCTCGTCTTCCTCGGGGCTCAAGCGCTGCTCGCTGCGCTCCGCGGCGGGCAGGTGGAGCGGGGGGAGGCCCGCACGGCCCTGGGCCCGGCGGTCGCCTTCCGCCAGGGGGTCCTGAGCAACCTGGGAAACCCGAAGATGGCGGTGTTCTTCACGAGCCTGCTCCCGCAGTTCGGGGCGCAGTCGTTCGGCGGCCTGCTCGCCCTGGGGCTCGTGTTCTGCACGATGACGCTCGTCTGGCTGAGCGCGTACGCGTTCGCCGTGGCGCGGGTCGGCGACGTCCTCCGGCGTCCCTCGGTCCGGAGGGCGTTCGACGCGATCCTCGGCACGGTCCTGATCGCGCTCGGAATCCGGCTCGCGACCGAGCGGCGCTAGGCGTGCCGATCGAGCAACGGTTCGGCGAGAGCTCGCCGCTCTCGATCGGCGTCGAGGAGGAGGTGATGCTGCTCGACGCCGAGACGCTTGCGCCGGTGGGTGCGATCAGGGAGCTGCTCGCCGCGACCGCAAGCCTCGACCTGCCGGGAACGCTGAAGACGGAGCTCCATGCCTCCGTCGTCGAGCTGACGACGGGCGTCTGCGAGACGCCCGCCCAGGCGGTCGAGGCGCTCCGCGAGCTCCGCGGCCGGACCGCCGACGCGCTGGAGGGCCTCGGCCTTCGCATGGCGGCAGCAGGCTCGCATCCGTTTGCCGAGCCGGAGGACCTGCCGATCACGGACGACAAGCGGTACGAGGAGATGGTCGGCTACCACGGGATCACGGCCCGGCGCCAGGGCGTGAACGGTCTCCACGTGCATGTCGGCATGCCTTCCGCGGAGGCGTGCATGCGGACGGTGGAGACGATCCTGCCGTGGCTTCCGCTCGTCCTGGCGCTCTCGGCCAACTCGCCGTACCTCGCCGGCCGCGTGACGGGCCTCGCGTCGAACCGGGCGGAGGTGCTGGCCCAGCTTCCCCGCAGCGGCGCGCCGCCGGCGTTCGACAGCTACGCGGCCTGGGAACGCTGGATCGAACGCCTCGTCGACACGGGGCTGATGCGGGAATACACGCAGGTGTGGTGGGACGTCCGGCCGCACCCCAAGTTCGGCACGCTCGAGGTTCGGATGCCGGATCAGCCGACCGACCTCGCGCGGACCGGTGCCTTCATCGAGCTGCTCCGAAACCTGTGCGAGTGGGCGCTCTCCGATCCGGCCGCCGCGCCCGCGGACCGCGGCGTCTACCAGCAGAACCGGTGGGCGGCCGCGCGTTTCGGTCCCGACGCCGAGCTCGTGCACGCAGGGCGACTCGTGCGGGCGCGCGACCTCCATGCCGAGCTTCCGTTCCCGTCGCCGCTCGACGCGTCGGTCTCGGAGGCGGACCTGCAGCTCGACCAGCCCGATTCGGCTGCGGCGACCTCGGATATCGTGGCGCGTACGTGGCCGTCGTCAAGGACACGATCGACGTGAGCGGGATCCGCTGCGAGCGGTGCGTGAACCGCCTGGCGGCCGCGCTTCGAGGCCACGAGGGCCTCGAGTTCGCGACCGCCAACCTGATGGGTCAGGTGATGCTCGAGTGGGACGACGAGCGCACCAGCCGGGAGGCCCTCGTCGAGGCCATGGCCGGCGCCGGCTTCAGGCAGCAGACGGCGTAGCGCTACCGCTCGTCGCGAACGTCCGAGAGCCGGTCGCCGAGCAGCGCCGGCGACTCGTCGGGCAGCCCGTCAGCTGAGTCGGCCGAGGCCTCGCGGATCCGCGCCCGCTCCTGCGTCGCCGTCTCCCCGCCCTCGAGCGCCGAGGTGTCACCGAGCCCGTAGTGCCGTGCGACGGCGTCGTGGTCGAAGCCGTCGTCGACGGGCGGGGAGTCGCCGATCAGCTCGCCCGAGAGCGTCGTCCGCACCTCCTGCGCTCCCTCGTCCACCTCGACCGACGCCTTCGGCACCGCGTAGAGATGCTTCCGAAGCGTCCCGTGCTCGACGACGACGTACTCGTCGTTCTCGTCGACGACGGTGCCCCACTGCTTGTCGTCGACCACCGTGATGAGGTCATATCCGTTCATTGCCTCCGGTCGTACCCGGAATACGCAAGGCCCAACCACCGTTCTCGTACTTCGGAAAGAGACTGCTACGGTCGAGACGATGAGTGAGGCCTCGGAAAGCTCGGCCCGGCAGTTGGCAACGGACGCGCGAGACCGCGTCCGCTTCGAAGAGGAGGCTCTGGACCTGTCCGATCAGGTGTACGGCGTTGCCCGCCGGCTGGTGGGTTCCCGGGAGGAGGCGGAGGACCTCGTCCAGGAGACGTACGCACGCGCGTTCAGGAGCTGGCGCTCGTTCCAGCCCGGCACGAACCTCCGGGCCTGGCTGTTCCGGATCCTCACGAACCTCAACATCGACCGCGGCCGGAAGATCCAGCGGACGCCGGATCTCCAGCCGCTCGAGGAGAGCGACTACTTCCTCTACAACAAGCTCGAGGAGACGACCTCGGACGGGACCCCCGACGAGAGGCGTGTCGTCGAGCGGCTGTCGCAGAATGACGCCGTGACCGCACTCGCCGACCTCCCGCACGACTTCCGCGACGTCGTCCTCCTCGTGGATCTCGCCGACTTCACCTACAGCGACGCGGCGCAGATCCTCGACATCCCCATCGGCACCGTCATGTCCCGGCTGCACCGCGGCCGGCGGATGCTCAAAGGCTCGCTCGCCGTGTCGGCGGCCGAAGACTCGTGATGTCCGGCTTCGCCTTCGATCCGTGCGACAAGTGCGAGCAGATGATGCAGCCGTACCTCGACCGCTACCTGACGGACGTCGAGATCAGGGAGGCCGAGGAGCACCTCGACGGCTGCGAGTACTGCCGGAAGCGCTACCGGTTCGAGGTCGAGTTCAGGACGTTCGTCCGGCAGGCCGTCGCCGAGCCGATGTCGCCGGAGTTGAAGGCAAAGCTCCGCGCTCTCCGGACCCCGCTCTAGGGAATGGCCGCGGAACGGGCTGCGCCCGTTCCGCCGCGAGG
>DASTWB010000257.1:0-8889 GCA_035758725.1 Gaiellaceae bacterium | reverse complement strand
CGAGCGCGTCTGTGGCTTCGGGCGGCGCCCGGAAGAAGAACGGCTTGCGTGGGTCGGGCCAGGGCGTGCCGCGCTCCGAGATGCAGCATTCGAGGTTGAGGACGAAGAGGTCGGCCTCGCGGACCGCCGCCACGACCTCGGGCGAGAAGAGCGCCTCCGGCGGCCTCGATGCCAGCGCCTCGGCGACGCCGCGGCCGAGCATCGTGTCGCCCGCGAGCGCCAGCGTCACCGGGGTCATGTCAGCGGACGATCAGCACCGCGATCGGGCTGTGGTGCAGCACGTAATGGCTGACACTGCCGAGGAAGAGCGACCGGATCGCCCCTCGCCCGCGCGAGCCGACGGCGACGAGGTCGTACCCGCCTTCGACGAGGCGCTCGACGATGATCGGGCCGGCCGACCCTCTGTACACGGCGGTCGCGACCGGCAGGTCCTCGGGCACCGAGGCGACGGCCCGCTCGAGGATCGCCTGTCCCTCCTGCTCGAGCACCTCCTCGTCGCGAGGAAGCGGAACGGCGTAGGGCCCGGCGAGGACGGGCATCGGAGGGGGCGTCACGACCGTGATCACGGTCAGCGCCGCCCCCTGCGCACGGGCGAGATCGACGGCCTCGCCGAGCGCCCGCTCCGCGTGATCGGAGCCGTCGACGGCGACGAGGACGCTGCGAAACATGGCCTAGTCCTCGGGGCCGACCTTCACGAGGACCTTGCCGATGCTCTCGCCGCGGAGGAGGTCGCGAAAGGCGCCCGGCGCGTTCTCGATCCCCTCGATCACCGACTCGCGGTAGCGGAGCCGTCCCTGCCGCACCCACTCCTGCGCCTTCGCGAGGAACTCGGGGAAGCGGTCGGAGTGGTCGGCGATGATGAACCCCTCCATCCGGAGCCGCTTCGTCACGATCATGAACAGGTTCCGCGGCGGCTCGTCGTCGGCGTAGCGCGACATCGACCCGCAGGCGACGATGCGCCCGCCGCGCCGCATCGCGCCGATCGCGGCCTCGAGCAGGGCGCCGCCGACGTTGTCGAAGTACACGTCGATCCCGTCGGGCGCGGCGTCGGCGAGGGACTCGGCCACCGGCCGCTCGCGATAGTCGAAGGCGGCGTCGAACCCGAGCTCCCGGAGCCACTCGACCTTCTGCGGCGATCCCGCGCAGCCGACGACACGGCAGCCGGCGATCTTCGCGATCTGGCCTGCCGCGCTGCCGACGGCACCCGATGCGCCGGAGACGAAGACGGTCTCGCCCGTCCTCGGCTTCCCGATCTCGTGCAGGCCGTGGTACGCGGTGAAGCCCGGGATGCCGAGCACCCCGAGCGCGGTGGAGACCGGCGCGACCCCGGGGTCGACCTTCCACGCGTTCGACCCGTCGGAGAGCGCCCACTCCCGCCACCCGAGCAGGTGGAGCACCCAGTCGCCTTCGGCGAAGTCAGGACGGCGCGAGACCGCCACGCGGCCGACGGCCCCGCCGGTCATCGCCTCCCCCATCGTGAACGGGGCGACGTAGGAGCGGGCGTCGCCCGTCCTCGGCCGCATGTACGGATCGACCGAGAAGTAGGCGTTGCGGATCAGCAGCTGGCCTTCACCGGGCTCCGGGATCGGCTCCTCGGCCAGCTCGAACAGCTCCTCGCCCGCAACCCCCGACGGACGGGCGACGAGGCGAAGCTCCCGGGAGACGCCCGTGGCGGACGCCTGGGAAGACCGTGCTGTCGTCATGGCGCTCCTCCTTATGTGTAGGCCCCCATTGTGAGCGCCATGAGCGCCTTGCCGGTGTGCATGCGGTTCTCGGCCTCGTCGTAGACGACCGACTGCGGCCCGTCGATGACCTCGTCCGTGACCTCGTTGCCCCGGTCGGCCGGCAGGCAGTGCATGTACAGCGCGTCCTGGTTCGCGAGCGACATCCGACGGGCGTCGCAGATCCAGTCCTTGTAGGCACCGGACTCGGCGAGCGCGGCCTGCTCGTCACCGAAGGCGTCGAGGCGGCCCCACGACTTCGGGTAGACGACGTCGGCGCCCTCGAACGCCTCGTCCATGTCGTTGGCGTACGTGATCGAGCCGCCGGCCTCGTGCGCGGCGGCCTCGGCCTTCTCGATCACCTCCGGCATCAGCTCGAAGCCGGGCGGATGGGCAATCACGACGTCCATGCCGAAGCGCGGCAGCAGCGTCGCCAGGCCCTGCGGCACCGACAGCGGCTTCGCGTAGGACGGCGCGTACGCCCAGGAGACGGCGACGCGCAGCCCGCTGAGGTTCTCCCCGCGCTGCTCCCGCAGCGTCATCAGGTCGGCGAGGGTCTGCGTCGGGTGGTCGACGTCGCACTGGAGGTTGATCAGCGGGATGTCGGCCCAGCGGGCGATCTCCCGCATCCAGGCGTTGCCCTCGTACGGCGCGAGATCGTGGCGGATCGCCAGCCCGTGGCCGTACCGGGACAGGATGATGCCCATGTCCTTCGGGCTCTCGCCGTGGGCGACCTGGGTCTTCTCGGCGTCGAGGTAGATCGCGTGCCCGCCGAGCTGGGTCAGGCCCGACTCGAACGCGTTCCGCGTCCGGGTGGACTTGTCGAGGAAGAGCATGAAGAGCGTCTTGTCCGGCAGCAGGCGGTGCGGCTTCCCGCTCCTGAACGCCTCCTTGAGCTCGCCCGCGACGGCGAGCGCCTCCTCGATCTCCTCGACGGTCCAGTCGAGCGTCTCGATGTAGTCGCGGCCGGTGAGCGCGCCGCGGTCGATCGCTACCTGATGCATGGCTACCTCGCTTTCATCAGCTCTTGCTGTCCGAGCCCGAGCCCCACGGACTCGGGAACGGCCTGCTGGCCCGCGACGTCCGGAACGGGCGGAGGCCCGGCCGTCCGCGCGGGCGGCCGCAGGCCGAGAAGGTCGTCGGGCGCCACCGGGACGCGGTTCAGCGTGCGGCCCGTCGCCGCCCGGAGCGCGGAGACGATCGCCGGCGTCGCCACGATCGTCGCGTGCTCGCCGATCCCCTTGACGCCGTAGGGCGCGCCGGGCTCCGGCTCCTCGACGAACGCCGAGATCACGGGCGGCAGGTCGAGGACGGTCGGGATCAGGTAGTCCGTGAGGGACGGATTCCGGATCCGACCGTCCTCGAGCTTGAGCTCCTCCATCAGGGCCAGGCCGAGGCCGATGGCGGTGCCGCCTTCGATCTGGCCCTTTGCGGCCTGGGGGTTGACGACATGTCCCGCGTCCTGCACGGCCGCGATCTGGACGACTCGGGCCAGCCCGAGCTCCTCGTCCACGTCGACGACGGCGCGCTCGGCCGCGAACGAGAGCGCGACGTGGATGTCGCCCTGCCCGTCCTCGTCGAAGCCCGTGGTCGGGCGGTGGTGGTACGTGACGGTGCGCGTGATCGGCTCGGCGGGCGGGATCCTGTCGAGCCCGTCCAGGAGCTCGCGGCAGGCCCCCTGGACGGCGGCGCCGGTCATGGTCGTCTGGCGGGAGGCCGAGCTCGAGCCGGCCGAGCCGACCTCGGTGCTGGCCGGCAGGATCGTCACGCGCTCGACGCCGAGCTCTGTACGGACGATCTGGGCGACCACCGTGTCCAGCCCCTGCCCGACGTCGACGGCGGCCGTTCGGACCTCGGCCTCGAGCCCGTCCGGGCCGGAACGCAGGGTCACCGTCGCCTCGGCGGAGTCGTCGAACCCCTCGCTGTAGGCGACGTTCTTGAAGCCGAGGGCGAAGCCGATCCCGCGCGTAGACCCCTCGGGTGCCGCGTCGGCCGGCAGCGGGATCGCGGCGCACCGGTCGATCACCTCGGCGACCGGCGCGCTGCCCGAGAGGACCTGGCCGGTCGGAAGCACCGACCCCGGGCGGACGGCGTTCCTCAGGCGCAGCTCCACGGGGTCGATCCCGAGCTTCGCGGCCAGCTCGTCCAGCGCGGACTCGTAGGCGAAGCAGACCTGCGGCGCGCCGAAGCCGCGCATGGCGCCGCACGGCGGGTTGTTCGTGTAGACGGCGGTCCCCTCGATCCGGACGTTCGGGATGTCGTAGGGGCCGGCGGCGAACGTCGAGGCGTTCGCGAGGACGGCGGGCGACGAGGAGGCGTACGCCCCGCCGTCCAGCAGAAGCCGGACGTCGGCGGCGACGATCCGGCCATCGCGCGTCGCGCCGTACCGGATCCACGTCCTCGACGGATGGCGGTGGACGTGTCCGTGGAACGACTCCTCCCGCCCGTAGGCCATCTTCACCGGCCTGCCGGTCCGGAGGGCGAGCAGGCAGGCATGAATTTGCACGTGGACGTCCTCGCGCGAGCCGAATGCCCCGCCGACGCCGGCGAGCGTGATCCGGACCTCTTCCTCCGGGAGGCCCAGGCACGGGGCGATCTGCTGGCGGTCGACGTGGAGCCACTGGGTGTTCACCCGGAGGTCGACGCCTCCGTCTGCGGCCGGGACGGCGAGGCCTCCCTCCGGCCCGAGCGGCGCCTGGTCCTGCATGGCCGTCTCGTAGTAGCCCTCGGCCCACACCTCGGCCTCGGACTCGTCGGGATCGCCGTGGACGATGTGGACGTGCCGCAGGACGTTTCCGTATTCGTGCACCTGCGGCGCGCCGGGCTCGAGCGCCTGCTCCATGTCCGTGACGGCCGGCAGCGGCTCGTAGTCCACCTCGACGAGCTCCGCGCCGCGGCGCGCCTCCTCGCGCGTCTCCGCCGCCACGAGCGCGACCGCTTCGCCCTCGTGGCGCACGACGTCGGCTGCGAGAACCGGCTGGTCGGCGAACTCGAGGCCGTACGTCGTCTTTCCCGGCAGGTCGTCGGCGGTCAGGACGGCGAGGACGCCCGGGCTGCGCGTGGCATCGGTGGTGTCGATCGAGCGGATGCGGGCGGAGGCATGCGGGCTGCGCACCGTCGCGCCCCAGGCCATGCCGTCCGCGGAGAGGTCCGTGGCGTACTCGAACGCGCCCGTCACCTTGGGGGCCCCGTCCACGCGCCTGGCGCTCTCGCCGACGCCGCCGAGCAGGGCGGCGTCCGCGTGCTCCCCGCGTCCTGCGGCGAGGTGGACGGCTTCGAGAAGCTTCTGGTAGCCCGTGCAACGGCAGAGGTTGCCGGCGAGGCCGTCGCGGATCGCCCGATCGCCCGGCGAGCGGTCGCGCTCCAGCAGGTCGGCCGCGGCGACGACCGCGCCGGGCGTGCAGAAGCCGCACTGCACGGCGCCCGCGTCGAGAAACGCCTCCTGGACGGGGTGCAGAACCCCGTGCTCCGCGAGCGCCTCGATCGTCCTTACGTCCCGCCCGTCCGCCTGGACCGCCGGGACGAGGCAGGCGCAGGCGAGCTCGCCGTCGAGCCAGACCGAGCACGAGCCACACTCGCCCTCCTCGCAGGCGTTCTTGGAGCCCGTCAGGCCGAGCTCGTCGCGAAGCAGCGTGAGCAGGCTCGTCTCCGGTGCGACCTCGACCGCGTGCTCGCTGCCGTTGACCGTCGTCCGGATCAGCATCGGCCCTCCAACGCCTGCGCCAGCGCCCGGCGGGCGAGCACCTCGACGACATGGCGTCGAAAGTCGGCCGAGCCGCGCCGGTCGTCGATCGGCCGGGCCTCCACCGCAGCAAGGCGGCCGAACTCGACCAGCGCGCCGGCCGGATCTGCCCCGGCGAGTGCCTCCGCGGCGAGCCGCTCCGCCCGCGGCGCGCGCAGCACGGTCGGGCCGACCGACCCGAGTGCCAGGCGGACGGCGCCGTGCTCCTCGTCGAGCTGGAGGCAGGCGCTCGCGACCGCGATCACCATCGCGTTGCGGCGGCCCACCTTCGCGAAGGAGCCGGGGCCGGGGACGGGCGTCCACTCGACACCGGCGATCAGCTCGTCCGGGGCGAGGCTCGTCCGCTTCGGGCCGACCAGGAACTCGTCCAGCGGGATCCGCCGCCGCCTGCCTCCCGCGGCGGCGGCCACGACGTCCGCACCGTAGGCGGCGAGGACGGGGAGGCTGTCGCCGGCGGGGGACGCCGTCGCGAGGTTCCCGCCGATCGTCGCCCGGTTCCGGATCTGCGTCGAGGCGACGGATCTCGCGGCCTCGACGAGCGGGCCGAACTCGCCGAGCTCGTCGATGATCGCCGAGAAGGTCAGGCCCGCGCCGACGAAGACCGTGCCGTTCCGCTCCCAGTGCTGCAGCTCCTCGACGCGGGAGAGGTCGAGGAGCGCAGCCGGACGGATCCGGCGGGCGTTCACCTCGACCCAGAGGTCCGTTCCGCCCGCGACGGGGATCGCCTCGGGACGGACGGCCCGGATCTCGAGCGCCTCTTCGAGCGACCGGGGGCTGAAGGCGTCCATCAGATCCTGGCCGTGGCGAAGGCCTCGAGCATCGCCTCGACGTCGTCGCCGAGCGGGTAGAGGACCGGGCACGTGCAGCCTGCCTCGATGTACTCCTCGACCTTCGCGCGGCACTCCTCGGCGGTGCCGGAGGCCGTGATCAGCTGGACGACGTCGTCGGGGACGAGCCCCATCGCCTGCTCGATCTGGGCCTGCGTGGCCGGCCAGGTCAGGATCCGGCCGATCTCCTCGAGGAGCGAGGCGTCGACGCCGCTCGCCTCCCCGATGTGGGGCTGCTGGCCGAGGTACTGGGTGACGAGCTCGCGCGCCCTGTCGAGGGCGAGCGACCGTTCGTCGTCCAGGGAGCACACGACGAGCTGCGGGCGGTCGACGTCGTCGACGGTCCGCCCGGCACGCTCGGCGCCGATCGTCAGGTGCTCCATCGCCCGGCGGTTGTAGCCGGGGCCGACGAGGTAGTTGAGCAGGACGCCGTCGCCGATCTCGCCGGCGAGCTCCATCATCTTCATCCCGGTCGTCGCGGCGATGTAAATCGGGACGTGCTTCGGCGAGCGGTCGCCGTGGACGATGTCGATCTCGATGTCCTCGACGTCCACGAACTCGCCGTGGAAGGTGACGCGCTCCATGGCGAGGAGGCGGCGGGTGACCTCCACGGTCTCCCGCATCGCCTCGACCGGATGGCGCCGGTCGATGCCGACCTTGGTCGCGAGGGGGTCCCACCACGCGCCGAGCCCGAGCTTGATCCGGCCCGGAGCGAGGTCGTCGAGGGTGGAGAACGTCGCCGCGAGCAGGCCGACGTTGCGCGTCCAGTTGTTGACGACGCCCGAGCCGATCCCGATGCGGTCGGTGACGGCGGCGAACGCGGCCATCGGCACCGTCGCCTCCCGGACGAGCCTGCTCTCGGCCTGCCACACGGCCTCGAACCCGTTCGCCTCCGCGAGCTGTGCGTACCGCATCCCGTCGCGGATCGGATGCTTGTCCTGCAGGTAGAGCGCTACGCGATCGTGAGTTGCGACGGCCATCGCCGGCCTCCCTTCGGTTCGAACTCGTGCGGGCCGATCTCGTCCAGGCGGGCCCAGAGGCGCCGGGCCTGCTCGGCGGCCTCGGCTGCGAGTGTCTGCTGGTCGGCGCGCGCGAGCCGCCGGTCGAGGACGACCCATTCGCCGCCGACCATCACGTCGCGCACATGCCGGGACGCGAGCCCGAAGATCCAGTGTCCGGCGAGGGTCGCCTCGTCGAGCGGAGCCGGCGCCGGGTAGTCGAGGACGACGAGGTCGGCCGGCGCGCCGGGCGCGAGCGTGCCGAGCAGGGGCTCGTCGAAGCTACGGCCGGCGAGCCGGGCACCCTCGGCGAGGCGCTCGAGCGGCCAGTCGACGGCAGCGGCGAGATCGTCCTCGCGCAGCCGGAAGTACGCCGTCCGCGACTCCTCGAACATGTCCGAGCCGATCCCGTCAGTTCCGAGCGCGACGCGCGGGCCCATCGCGCCGACACGCGCTCGCCCGACCGAGTTGTTCATGTTCGAGCGGGCGTTGTGCGCGATCGACGCGTTCGCGGAGCGGGCGAGCTCGAGCTCCTCGTCGTCGAGGTGGACGCCGTGGGCCAGCAGCGTGTTCTCGTCGAGCGCGCCGGCGGCGGCGAGGCGGGCGACGACGCGAAGCCCGCTGAGCGCGACCGCGTCGTCCTCGTCGGCGGCGTCCTCGGCCGCATGGACGTGCAGGCCCGTTCCGAGCTCGGCGCAGGCGGCAAGCGTCTCGTCGGAGAGCGTGAACGACGCGTGGGCGCCCACGAGGCCGCGGGCGAGCGGCGGCCGTTCGCGGCGGACGCGCTCCAGGAAGCGCCGGTTCTCCTCGATTCCGGCGCGGGCCCGCTCCGGCCCGTCGCGGTCGGAGGTCTCGTAGCAGAGGACGGAGCGGACGCCGAGCGAGCGGAGCGCCTCCTCGATCACGTCGAGAGAGCCGTCGATCGCGTTCGGCGACGCATGGTGGTCGACCAGCGTCGTCGTCCCGGAGAGGAGGGCCTCCATTCCTCCGACCAGCGCCGACGCGCGCACGAGCTCCTCGTCGAGCGCGCGGTCGAGACGCCACCAGACGCGCTGGAGGATCTGGACGAAGTTCTCCGGCGGCTCGAGCGCGTACGGCATGCCCCGCGCGAGCGCCGAGTAGAGATGCGTATGCGCGCAGACGTTGCCCGGGACGACGAGGCAGCCCGAGCAGTCGCGGCGCTCGCCCCCGCCGTCGGCGGCGACGCGGCCGTCACGCACGTGGAGGTCCGCCCGCTCCACCCGCACCGGGTCGAGCGTGGCGAGCACGGTCGCGCCGGTGAGGATCATGCGCGCTCACCCGCCTTCACGAGCTTGGGGACGGCGGCCAGCGCCGCCGGCGATTCCTTCATCGGCAGACGCGTGCGGCGGATGCCGTCGAACGCGTGGAGCGCGCCGGCGACGGCGGCGACGGTCGGCACCATCGAGGCCTCCCCCACGCCCTTGGCGCCGTACGGGCCCTCCGGCTGCGGCTCCTCGACGAGGATGCACTCGACCTCGGGCATCCCCGTCGGCGGGACGATGTGCAGGGACTTCAGCGTTTCCGTCACCGGGACGCCGCCCTCGACGACGAACTCCTCCGAGAGCGCCTGGCCGATGCCC
>DASTWB010000198.1:0-5778 GCA_035758725.1 Gaiellaceae bacterium | reverse complement strand
ACTGGGCCAGGTTGTAGGCGCCGGACAGGGCCGAGTCGATCGCGGCGCCGCCGACGGCGAAGAGGATCCCGATCAGACCGAGCACGAGCCCGATCTCGCCGAGCGGGACCTCCGCGCCCAGGCCGACCGACCCGAGCGACTCCGGCGTGATTCCGAGCGGGAAGAACAGCGTCGCCGCCATGATCATCAACGCGAAGGAGAGGAGCCCGCCGAGGGAGTAGCCGATGATCGCGTTGGCCTTGTTCACGCCGAGGTCCTTGGCCGCCCACCGCTCCTCGACGGCGCCGGACGAGTAGAAGTAGACCTCGTAGGGGACGGTCGCCGCCCCGATCAGCCCGACGACGAAGTACGCATAGAGCGCACGGTCGTGCGACGCGACGTGGGGAACGAACCCCGCGCCGACGTCGCGCCAATCCGGGCTCAGCTTGATCGCCGCGACGGCGAAGACCAGCATCGTCAGCCCCACGTAGCCGAAGACCCGCTCGATCCAGTCGAAGGGCAAGGCCCAGATGACGATCCCGAGGGCGAGAACGGCCAGCACCAGCAGCACCCGGAACGGAAGGCCCGCGAGGAGCTGGAGCGCGAGGGCGATCCCCCCGATCTCGGCGGCGATCGTCAGGAGGTTGACGAGCTGGCCCGCCAGGAGCGCGACCAGCCCGACGACGAAGCCCAGCCGCTCCCGCACGGCGTCCATCACCGCCCGCTGCGAGACGACGGCGACGCGACCGCACATCTCGGAGTAGGTCACGATCGCCCCGACGCCGATCGGCACGACCCACAGCAGCTCGTAGCCGAACGCGGACCCCGCTGCGACGTTGAAGACGATGTCCCCGATGTCGACGAACCCGCCGATCGCAGCAAGGATCCCGAGCGCGATGTCGAAGATCCGCTTCACCGCGCGAGCCGCTCCAGCTCGACCGTGAGGCGCGCCGCGAGCGCCCGGTCGGTCGGATGGGCGTGGAGGCGTCCGAGCGCCGCCGCAACCTCGGCCGCCCGCCCTTCGGCAGCGCGACGTTCCGGTTCGATCTCCGGCCGAGCCGGCTTGTCCAGCGCCTCGGCGGCGCGTTGCGCCTGGTCGGCAAGGACGCCGGAGTGGACGCGTGCGAAGGGCTCGGTCGTGCGGTCCCGGGCGACGTCCGCGGCGAGGAGCGCGCCTTCCGCCGCCGCGCTGTGAGCCGCCTCGGCCTCCGTCCGGACCTGCTCCGCCGTGAGCGTGCCCGACGCGCCGCAGCCGCCGCCCGCGGCGAGGACGAGGAGGACCGCCACGAGTGTCCGGCGCAAGGCCGGGAGTCTACGAGCGCTTCGGGATCACGCTGATGTTGCCGTTCGTCTCGAGCACGGCCCACTCGATGTCCGCGATGTGGGCCACCTGCTGCATCCGCGCCTGGGCGGCGAGCTCCTCGAGGGTGATGCGGTTGCGGCGCAGGTTGCGGTCGATCGTCTCCCCCCGCTCGACGAGGATCACCGGGTCGCCCTCGAGGATCGGCTGGACCCGCGGGAACCGGAACGCCAGGTATGAGAAGAGCACCGTCATCAGCGCCATCGTCCCTCCGGCGAGCATCGCGCCGGTGACCGAGAAGTCGTTCTGGGTCACACCCTGCTGGATCAGGTCCCCGAGGACGATGAGGAGGATGAGGTCGAAGGGCTCGAGCGTGGAGAGCTCGCGGCGGCCGACGACACGCGTCACGAACCAGACGAAGACGAACATGACGACCGCGCGGATGACGATGTCCATGGCCTAGGGGAAGACGGTGATGCTCCGGTCGATGGTCGCGAGCAGCTCGTCGCCGTCGTAGAGCCGCACGCCCTGTGAGCGGTGACCGACGTTGGTGGGGTTCACCTGGAGCTGGAGGAAGAACACGTGCTTCTGCCCTGCCGGGATCCGACCCAGCTCGAAGGCCAGGTCTCCGTTGCGGCTCGCCTCGCCGATCGGCCCGGGCTCGACGGTGTTGATCGTGATCCCTTCGGCCCAGCCCGGATCGAGCACGAGCGTGGCCTCCTCGACCTCACGCCGGGCGTCGATCCGAAAACGCGCCTCGTAGAAGAGCCCGCCGCGAACCCGCTCCGGTGCGTAGACCTCGAGCGTCGCAGCCTCGCCCTCTGCGGTGGTGGTCGACGGGCGCTGGCCGAACAGGTTGAGCAGCCCCAGAGCGAGCAGGATCCCCAGAGCTGCGACGCCAACCCTGCGGACGACGACGTCGCGCCTCCCCTCTCGATCTCGGCTGACGTTCAGCGTCAGCTGGTCGGGGATGTCGGCCACGGACAGGGCTTCGCCCGTGTCCGCCGCCGTCCTTCCTCAGAGCCGCTTGCGCAACATGCCGAAGACGCCGCGGATGACTTCACGCTGAATGGTCTTCCCTTGGCGAGAGCCGAGGAAGTCCGTCAGCGGATCCCCGCTCCGGGCGGGCTCCGCCCGGCGACGCCGACGCGGCGCCGGCTCGGGCGCCGGCTCGGGCTCCGCCTCGCCCTCCGGGACCGGCTCGGCGGACCTCTCCATGCGTGCGGCGAGGAGCTCGTAGGCGCTCTCGCGGTCCGTCCTCGTCCCGTACTTCGCATGGAGCGGCGAGGCCTTGGCCGCGCCGTCGACGTCGTCGGCCGGCTCCATCCGCGCAAGCGGCCCGCGGAGCTTGGTGTGCACCACGGGAGTCGGGACGCCCTTCTCCGAGAGGATCGTCACCACCGCCTCACCCGTGCCGAGCTGCGTGAGCAGCTCCTCGAGGTCGTAGAACTCGGAGGTCGGATAGGTCGAGGCGCTGGCCTTCAGCGCCTTTGCGTCCTGCGGCGTGTACGCACGGAGCGCGTGCTGGATCCTGTTGCCGAGCTGCGCGAGCACGTCCGCGGGGATGTCCTTCGGCGTCTGCGTGATGAAGAAGACGCCGACACCCTTCGAGCGGATCAGGCGGACGGTCTGGACGACGGAGTCGAGAAACGCGTCGGTCGCGTCGGCGAAGAGCAGATGCGCCTCGTCGAAGAAGAAGACCAGCTTCGGCTTCGGCACGTCTCCGACCTCCGGCAGCTGCTCGAAGAGCTCGGCCAGCATCCACATCAGGACGGTCGAGAAGAGCGTCGGCTTGTCCTGGACCGCCGGGAGCTCGAGGCACGAGACGAGCCCGCGGCCGTCGGGCGCAAGGCGCATCAGGTCGGCGATGTCGAGCTGCGGCTCGCCGAAGAACTCCGTCCCGCCCCCGTCCTCGAGCTGCACGAGCGAGCGAAGCAGCACGCCGATCGTCGCCGAGGAGACGCCGCCGAGGCCCTTGAGCTCCGCCTTGCCCTCCTCCGAGTCGAAGAACGTGAGGAGGGACCTGAGGTCGGCGAGGTCGAGGATCGGCAGGCCTTTCTCGTCGGCGTACCGGAAGACGAGCGAAAGGCTCTGCTCCTGCGTCTCGTTCGCGCCGAGGATCTTCGCCAGCAGGAGGGGCCCGAAGTCGGACACCGTCGCACGCACGGGCACGCCTGGGCCGATCCCGCCGAGCGCGAGGTACTCGGTGGGGAACCCGGTGGGCGTGAACTCCTGCCCGAGCTCGGCGGCCCGCTTCTCCGCGGGGCCGCCCGTCTCTCCCGGCTGCGCGATGCCGGAGAGATCGCCCTTCATGTCGGCTGCCACGACCGGGACCCCGGCAGCCGACAGCTGCTCGGCGAGGAGCTGGAGCGTTCGCGTCTTGCCCGTGCCGGTCGCGCCGGCGATCAGCCCGTGCCTGTTCGAGGTGGCGAGCGGCAGTCGGACCGCCGCCTCCTTGACGACCTCGCCCTCGTGGACGCCGCGGCCGAGGTCGAGCCACTCGCCTTCGAAGGCGTAGGCCTCCGCGATCGTCTTGGCGAAGTCGGCCATGGGCGGACGGAACCTACCTGGGCGCGCGGCTACACTGGGCGCCCGAGCGCCCGTAGCTCAGGGGATAGAGCGCTGCCCTGCGGAGGCAGAGGTCGCACGTTCGAATCGTGCCGGGCGCATCCTCGTGTGCCGTCGCAGCCGTCACGGCTCGAGCGCGGAGGCACTCGCGCCGCCGACCGTCAGCTGCGCATCCGGCGGCACGTCGACACGCACGTAGGCGAGCGCGACGCCTGGGACGGAGCTCGTGATCCGGCCGACCGCCTTCTCGCCGTGCAGGACCTCGGTCTCCGCCTCGGGGGCACCGCGCACCTCCAGCACGCGCAGCTCCCGGTTCGCCTTGCCGCGATAGTGGAGCCGCGCGATCGGCTCCTGGCCCGGGTAGCAGCCCTTCTCGGGCGAGAAGCTGACGTGCGTCTCGGTCAGGCCGGCCTCGGCCGGCAGGACGCGGTCGTCGATCTCGCGCCCCCAGCGCGGGCGGCGGGCGAGGATTCGCAGCCGCTCGAGCTCTTCGACGGAGGCGAGCTCGGCCGGCGGCTCGGCGTCGAGCACCTCGAATCCCGGCACGCCGTAGTCGTCGTTGGGGATGCCGTCGCCCTCGCCGAAGACGACGAGCGAGCTGTGCTCCTCCTGCTCCAGCTCGACCTTCGCGGCGAAGCGGGCGCGCAGCAAGGCCGCCTCGAGGACCGGTCCGAGGCCGGGCTCGGTGAGGAGCAGGAAGTCCTCGTCTCCGCGGCGGACGACGGTCATCGGCGCGATCACGCGGGCCTTCGGCGTCAGGAGCAGCGCCTGGCACGGAGCCTTCAGCACCTCGTTCGAGAGCATCCGGTCGAGGAATCCGGCCGCGTCGGGGCCGCGCACCGCCACGTAGTCGCGGGGCCGGAGCGCTGCTGTCGGCGTCAGAGTGTCCACAGCGAATTAGTGTAGGAACCGATGTTCCGCTCGCGGGCGATGCGCAAGGTGGAGGAGGCCGGCTACGACCCGAGCCGGCTCCCGCCCGGCCAGTACCTCACGGAGAAATGGCCGGTCCTGCACGCGGGGACCGTGCCCGACACCGATCTCGCCACGTGGGACTTCAAGGTGTTCGGCGAGGTCGAGAGCCCGCTCACCCTGTCCTGGGAGGACTTCACCGCCCTGCCGGCGCGGGAGATCACGACCGACATCCACTGCGTCACCCGCTGGAGCCGGTTCGACACGTCGTTCAAGGGCGTCCACTGGAGCGAGATCGCGAAGCTCGCAGGCCCGAAGCCGAGTGCACGGTTCGTCGTCGCCCACGCCGAGCAGGACTTCACGGCCAACGTTCCGCTCTCGGCGCTCGAGGACGACCAGGCGCTCCTCGCCTACGAGGCCGACGGTGAGCCGCTGACGCCGGAGCACGGCTGGCCACTCAGGCTGGTGATCCCGAGGCGGTACTTCTGGAAGAGCGCCAAGTGGCTGCGTGGGATCGAGCTCCTCGACCACGACGAGCCGGGCTTCTGGGAGCGCCTCGGCTACCACAACGAGGCGGACTACTGGAAAGAGGAGCGGTACGGGTTCTGAACGGTGCCCCAGGCGAGCCGGCCCGTGCGATCCCTCTAAGGGGGCATGGGAGAGCGTCCGTAGCGGCCGATACCGGAGGCAACCCACCTCCCCCACCCCTCACGAAGCGACCCTCCTCGGGTCGCTTCCACTGAGAGACTGAGACCGGCTCCCCAGCCGGTCTCTTTCTTTTTCCTGAGAGGTGGACGCATGACGGTACGGCTGCTGCTTCGGTTCGAGGGCCTCGCGATCGGGATCGGCGCCGTCGTCCTCTATGCCGACGGCCACCACAGCTGGTGGCTCTTCCTGGCGTTGATCCTGGCGCCGGACGTCTCGTTCCTCGGCTACCTCGCCGGGCCGCGGCTCGGCGCTGCGGCCTACAACCTCCTGCACAACCTCGTCCTGCCGGTCGCACTCGGCACGGCAGGCGTCGT
>DASTWB010000167.1:0-5389 GCA_035758725.1 Gaiellaceae bacterium | reverse complement strand
GGGCGGCGAGGGCGACATGAGTCGGGCGCTGGAGCTGGGCGACCGCGCGCTCGACCTCTGGGTTCCCGGGACGCGTCCGCTGGACCTCCGCCAGCACCTGCACCTGCACGCGGACCTGACGTACTGGGTCGGCCAGTACGAGCGCTCGGCGGGTCTCTCGACGCAGACGCGCGCGCTCGCCGCGGACGTCCACAGCGCCGAGTCGCTCCTCCGCGGCGGCGGCCTCGAGGCGCTTGCGCTCGCCGGCCTCGGCCGTCACGAGGAGGCGATCGCGATCTGGGACGACCTCTTCCGGCTCGCACGGGAGCTCGACCAGAACCCGCGGGTGATCCTCAACTACTCGGCGCTCGCCTACCGCGAGCTGTACGACCTCGACGAGGCGCGGGCCCGGAGCGAGCAGGCGCTCGAGCTCTCGGCCGCGGAGCAGTTCGGCATGCCGAGGCAGTTCGCCGGCTCGGACCTGCTCTTCACCGACCTCCTGGCGGGCGACGTCGGTCGGGCCCAGGCCGCCTGGCCGTCCCGCTGGGAGGGCGCGGAGAAGGCCACCGCCTGGACGACGTGGCTGATCGTCGGCCGGCTGCTGTGCGCCCGCGCGGAGATCGCGCTGCACGCCGAGACGCCGGAGGCGGCCGCGGAGTGGGCGGAGCGCGCGATCGCGGTCACGCGCCGGACGCGCCGCCGCAAGTACGAGTCGCGCTCCCTGACCCTGCTCGGCCAGGCCCTCGCCCGGCTCGACCGCGCGGACGAGGCGCTCGACGCGCTCCGCTCCGCGATCCGGATCGCCGACGACCTCGTCGGCCCGCCGGGCCGCTGGCGGGCGCAAGCGGCGCTCGGGGAGACGGCGTACGCGCTCGGCGACGACGACGTCGCGGCAGAGGCGTACGGGGAGGCCGCGCGCCTCGTCGAGTCGTTCGCGGCGACGCTCGCCCCCGAGCGGACGGAGCGGCTGGTGGCGGCGCCTGCCGTCCGCGAGATCCTCACGCTCGCCGGCGGGCGACCCGGCTGAGCGCGATGCGGTTCGTCGCAGTGGGGGACGTGATGGTCGACGTCGTCTGCTCCGAGCTCCCTGCGCCCGCCTCCCGCGTGCACGCGGACGTGTCGATCCGGGGAGGAGGCTCGGCAGTGAACGCCGCGGCCGCGGCCGCCGCCGCCGGCAGCTCGGCTGTGGTGATCGGACGGGTCGGCAGCGACCCGGCCGGGGATCTCGTCGTCTCGTTGCTCGGGCGGCTCGGCGTCGAGGGTCGTCTCGTCAGCGATCCCGACCTTCCAACGGGCGTCGCGGTCTCGCTCGGCGGCGAGCCCGGCGTGGTCGCGAGCCGAGGCGCGAACGCACGGCTGTCGACGGACGACGTGCCGGGGACGATCGACGCGGACGCGCTCTTCGTCTCCGGCTTCGCGCTCCTCCAGGACGGCTCGTCGGAGGCGGCCCGGGCGGCGCTCGACCGCTTCACGGGCGCGTGGGCGGGTGTCGACCTGGGCTCCCCGCGCCTCGCGGCGGCCGCCCGCGAGGCCGACCTCGGCGGCGCGGGCCGCACGGTCCTGCTGGCGACGGCGGACGAAGCACGGGCCCTCACCGGCGAGGAGCCCGAGGACGCCGTCCGCACGCTCTCGTCCCGATTCGCGATCGCGTGCGTCAAGCTCGGAGAGGGAGGGGCGATCGCCGCGAGTGGCGACCGGGTCGAACGGCGGGCCGCCGAGCCCGTCGTCCGGCGCTCGCCCTTCGGGGCCGGCGACGCGTTCGGCGCCGTCCTCCTCCTCTCCCTGACGGCGGGGAAGGAGCTCGGCGACGCGCTCGAAGCGGCGTGCCGGGCGGGCGCCCGCGCCGCGGCCGCCGGCTGACGCCGGCGACTTTGTGACGGGCGGACGGGCAGGCACCGTCGCGCGCCGCGAAGGTCCTAGGACCGATGTCCGATTGCGGCCCGGACCGGCGCGCTGACACCCTCGACTGGTCACACCAATACGACCAGGAGGGTCAACATGCAGAAGCTCATCCTCATCGGAATCGCCGCGTTGACGGCAATGCTGATGGCGCTCGCCCCGGCGGCTCTCGCCGGCGGAAACAAGGGCGGAGACCCCATCATCAAGCGCGGGAAGTGCAGCGTCTCGAGCTCGTGGAAGCTCAAGGCGAAGGCCGACGACGGCCGGATCGAGACGGAGTTCGAGGTCGACCAGAACCGCAACGGCAGGCGCTGGCGCGTGGCGCTCAAGCGGAACGGCTCGACCGTCTTCAGCGGCATCCGCACGACGGTCGCCCCGAGCGGCTCGTTCTCCGTGCGCCGCCTGCTCGCCGGGCCGGCCGGCTCGAGCCGGATCGTCGCCACGGCGAAGGCGCTGCGGGGCGGCGAGACCTGCACCGCCGTCCTCGCCCTCTGATCCGCACCGGATCGGCGCCCTGACCGGAGGATCCGTCCTCCGGTCTCGGCGTGTCTAGACGGTCTCGTGGCGCTTGGCCCAGAGGGCCGCCTGCGTCCGGTCCGTGACTCCGATCTGCTGGAACACGCGCGTCAGGTGCGCCTTGACCGTCTTCTCGCTGATCCCGAGCTCCCGTGCGATGACCTTGTTCGGCTTGCCTTCGGCGACGCAGCGCAGGACCTCCTGCTCGCGCTCGCTCAGCTCAGCGCGCTCGCGCTCGGCGCGGGCCGTGAGCAGCGCGCGCGCAGCCTTCGGCGACAGCGGCGACTCGCTCCGCGCGGCCGCCCGGATGCCGCCGATCAGCTCGTCCGGCTCCGCATCCTTCAGCAGGTAGCCGATCGCTCCGGCGTCGAGCGCGGCGAGGATCCGGTCGCGGTCGGCGAGCGAGGTCAGAACGACGACCTGGACATCCTCGTTCGCGGCGACGATCGCGCGCGTGGCCTCGATTCCGTCGACGTTCGGCATCGAGAGGTCCATCAGCACGACGTCGGGACGGGTCTCGGCCGCCAGCTCGATCGCCTCCGAGCCGTCCTTCGCCTCGCCCACGACCTCCAGGTCCGCGGCCGTCGCGAGCAGCCTCGCCAGTCCGGCCCGTACGAGACCGTGATCCTCCGCGAGCGCAACGCGGATCACGCGGGCACCTCCACGGACACGCGAGAGCCGGCTCCCGGCGTGGAGTCGACCTCCAGCACGCCGCCGGAGTCGCGAACGAGATCGCCGAGCATCTTCAGCCCGAAGTGTGCGTCGCCGTTCGCCTGCGCGGGGTCGAAGCCGCGGCCGTCGTCCTCGACCTGGAGCTGCACGCTGCCGTTCGTCCGCCCGACGGTGACTCCGACGTGCGTCGCCCCGGCGTGCTTGATCACGTTGCGGAGCGCCTCCTGCGCGACGCGGAAGAGGAGCGCTTCCTCGTCCTTGCCCACCGCGACCGCGGGGTCGACCTCGAGCGTCGTCTCGATCCCGCGGGCCTCCGAGGCCGTGAGGAGGTCGCCGAGCGCCGATGCGAGACCGGCGCGGTGGAGCTCCGGCGGATAGATCTCGACGAGCAGCGTCCGGAGCTGGCGGATCCCCTGTCTCGTCTCGGCGGCCGCCTCGCGAAGCTCTCCGTCGAGCGGCGCCGGCGCCTTCTCGGCCGCCGCCGAGAGCGAGTACGAAACGGCGGCGAGATCCTGGACGACGCCGTCGTGCAGATCGTGGGCGATTCGCCGCCGCTCGAGATCGGACGCCTCGATGGCGCGCCTGAGCAGCCGCTCGCGCTCGTCCTGTCCCTTCCGCACCCGGGTCGCGAGCCGCCAGGCGAGCGGGAGCTGGATCAGCGCGAGCAGGACGAGCGCGCCGAGCATCACGGGCGCGAACTGACGGAAGATCCGATCGGCCCGGGCCGAGATGAAGGCGGAGCGGTAGTACGCCTCGAAGCGGAGCGGCTGTCCGCTCGGCGTTCGGATCGGCATGTAGACCTCGAGCAGCCTGCCGAACCCGCGCTCGAATCGGTTCTCGGGCTTGGAGAGGTCGGTCACCTCGGCGTCGACGCGGCTGCCGGAAAACTCGGCGAGATCGTGCGCGCTCATGGGGTACCGGGCGCCGAGCAGGCGCGGCTCGTCGGAGTACACGACGCGGCCGGACCGGTCCCAGAGCTTGACGCGGACGATGGAAGGATCGCTGAGCACCCGTTCCTGGATCACGCGGTCGAGCGAGGCGAGCGCCCGCGGATCGCCGCGGACCAGCGCGTCGATCAGCACCGGCTCGACCGATCCCTCGGCCGCGATACGCGTCTGGTCCTGCGCGTCGCGGATCGCCTCCGCCTCGCCGGCGCGGCTGATGAGCCAGGCGCCCAGGAGGCTGACGAGCAGGACGGCGGCGAGGGCGCTCGTCCCGTACCGCACCATCGCGGCGCGGACGGGGCTCCGCTCCGTGCGGTTGCCGCTCTCGAACACCCTTCGAGCGTCGCAGCGACGCGTGACGGCGCCATCCGAGGGCCTCCACACGCGGCGTCAGTGGTTTCCCGTACGCCGGGGCGGCGGGTTTCGCTCGCAGCACCGAGGGTAGACGGACCTCGATACCAGTCCGAGTCAAGGGGGGATACCCATGTCGAAGTTCAGACTCAGGGCTGCGGCCGTTGTCTTCATCCTCGCGTTCGGCGCCGCCGTCGCCGGCGGCGTCGTGGCCGCGACGCGGGCGAGCGACGAGCAGGCGCTCGCGCCAGCCCGCCAGCCGGCCGATCGCAGGATCGAGTCGCAGGTGAACCGCCTGCTCTCGAAGATGACGCTCGAGGAGAAGCTCTGGCAGATCCAGTTGCTGCCGGACTTCCTCGTGACCGAGGACGGAGTCCGCAAAGGACTCGGGTCCGTCCTCAGCGTGACCGATCCGGCAAGGATCAGAGAGCTACAGCGGATCGCCGTCGAGGAGTCGAGGCTGAAGATCCCGATGCTCTTCGCCTTCGACACCATCCACGGCTTCCGGACGGTCTTCCCGATCCCGCTCGCCGCCGGCGCGAGCTTCGACCCGCAGGTCGCGTACGACGACCATCTCTACGGGGCGCGGGAGTCGGCCGCGGTCGGGCTCAAGCAGACGTACGCGCCGATGGTGGACGTCTCGCACGAGCCGCGCTGGGGCCGGATCGCCGAGGCCGCGGGCGAGGATCCGTACCTCAACTCCGTTCTCGCGGCCGCGCGCGTGAAGGCGATCCAGGGGACGGACTACAGCGCGCCCGACAAGCTGGTGGCGAGCCCGAAGCACTTCGCCGCCTACGGCCAGCCGGAGGCCGGGCGTGACTACAACACGACCGACATGTCCGAGCAGCGGCTGTGGAACATGTATCTGCCGCCGTTCAAGGCCGCGGTGGACGCCGGCGCCGACACGGTGATGTGCTCGTTCAACGCGATCAGCGGCGTCCCGGGCTGCGCGAACTCGCACACCGAGACCGACATCGTGAAGAAGGAGTGGGGCCTCGACGGCTTCATCGAGAGCGACTACACCGCCG